>SCUH01000062.1 GCA_004298295.1 Betaproteobacteria bacterium
TCGGGATCATGGAGCCCGACGGAATCTTGAACGGCTCGACCAGGAACGAGCGCAGCAGGAACACGATCAGGATCACCGGGAAGAAGCTGATCGAATACTCCGCCCACCACGGCTGCGCGGTGCCGGCGGCGCGGCGCTTCGCGAACCACAGCGCTTCCAGCGCCCAGAGGGCGCCCGTCACCACCAGCAGGATCAGCAGGAACAGCGCGAAACTCATTTGTTCTCCATCTGCAGCACGGCGAGGAACGCCTCCTGCGGGATCTCCACCGCGCCGACCTGCTTCATGCGGCGCTTGCCCGCCTTTTGCTTTTCCAGCAGCTTCCTCTTGCGCGTGATGTCGCCGCCGTAGCACTTGGCGAGCACGTTCTTGCGGAGCGCCTTGACGTTCTCGCGCGCCACGATGTGCGCGCCGATCGCGGCCTGGATCGCGACGTCGAACATCTGCCGCGGGATGAGGCCCCGCAGCCGCGCCACCAGATCGCGGCCGCGCTGCTGCGCCGCCGAGCGGTGCACCAGGCTGGAGAGCGCGTCGACGCGCTCGCCGTTGATCAGCACGTCGAGCTTCACCATGTCGGCGGCGCGGTACGCCTTGAAGTCGTAATCGAGCGAACCGTAGCCGCGCGTCAGCGACTTGAGGCGGTCGAAGAAATCCAGCACCACCTCGTTGAGCGGCAGATCGTAGCCCAGCACCACGTGGCGCGCGCTGTAGTGCATGCTGGTCTGAGTGCCGCGCTTCTGCGTGCACAGCGTCATCACCGGGCCGACGTACTCCTGCGGCGTGAAGATCGTGACCGCGATCACCGGCTCGCGGATCTCGGCGATGCGCGAGGGATCGGGCAACCGGGCGGGATTCGACACCTGGACCACCTCGCCGTCGCGCAGCAGCACCTCGTACACCACGGTCGGCGCCGTGGTCACCAGGTGCTGGTCGTACTCGCGTTCGAGCCGCTCCTGCACGATGTCCATGTGCAGCAGCCCGAGGAAGCCGCAGCGAAAGCCATGGCCCAGCGCCTGCGAGACCTCGGGCTCGTAATGAAAGGAGGCGTCGTTGAGGTGCAGTTTCTCCATCGCCTCGCGCAGCGCGTCGTACTGGTTCGACTCGACCGGGTAGAGGCCGGCGAAGACTGCCGGCTTGACCTCCTTGAATCCCGGCAGCGGCGTTGCAGCCGGCCGGTCGGCGCGTGTCACCGTGTCGCCGACTTTCGCCTCCCGGAGATCCTTCACGCCCGCCACGATGAATCCGACCTCACCCGCGGAAAGCGCCTCCCGGGGCTGTGCCTTAGGCGTGAACACGCCCACCTGTTCGCACAGATGCGCGACGCCGGCGTTCATCAGCAGCAACTTGTCCCTCGGGTGCAGCGTACCGTCGACCATTCGGACCAGCATCACGACACCGACGTAATTGTCAAACCAGGAGTCGATCACCAAGGCCTTGAGCGGCGCATCGGCGTCGCCTCGAGGCGCAGGGATCCGCGCGATGACCGCCTCCAGGATGTCACTCACGCCCTCGCCGGTCTTGGCGCTGGCGCGGATCGCGTTGTGCGCGTTGATGCCGATCACGTCCTCGATCTCGGCGACCGCCTTTTCGGGGTCAGCCGAAGGCAAGTCGATCTTGTTGAGCACCGGGATGACCTCAACGCCCTGTTCGATCGCGGTGTAGCAATTCGCCACCGTCTGCGCTTCCACACCCTGCGAGACATCCACCACGAGGAGCGCTCCCTCGCAGGCCGCGAGGGAGCGGCTCACTTCGTATGAAAAATCCACATGACCCGGCGTGTCGATCAGATTCAGGAAATACTTCTCGCCGTCGCGGGCGCGGTACTCCAGCGCCGCGGTCTGCGCCTTGATGGTGATGCCGCGCTCGCGCTCGAGGTCCATCGAGTCGAGCACCTGCGCCGCCATCTCGCGCTCGGCCAGGCCGCCGCACAGCTGGATGAAGCGGTCAGCGAGCGTCGACTTGCCGTGATCGATGTGGGCGATGATGGAGAAGTTGCGGATGCGGCTCTGCATAATCAAAAAAGGGTGCCGACGGCACCCTTCTTTGCGAAAAGCGTCATTCTACCGCAAGCCGCCGCCGTTCACCCCTTGTCGGCCAATCCGGTGACGGTGACGAAAGCCGTGGTTTCCCCCCGGCGCACCTGCAGCGTCAGCACGGCGCTCTTGTCCAGCGCGTTGAGCAGCCTGTTGAACTGCTCCACGCTCTTGAGCTCCGTATGCTGCCCCTTGTGCACCATCGTCAGCAGCACGTCGCCGCGTCGCAGCTCGGCGCGCGCATCGGCCTTCACCTCGGTGACCACCAGCCCGTGGCTGAGCTTGTGCTCCTTTTTCTGCTCGGCGCTCAGTTCGCTCAGCACGATGCCGAGCCGGTTGGCGGCCTGCTCGGTGGACTTCTGGCCGCGCGGCGGCTCGCGCGCCGCCACCCGGTCTTCCTGCAGCTCGCCCACCGTCACCGTAAGGTTGCGCGCAGCGCCCTTGCGCCAGACCTCCACCGCGACCTGGCTGCCGGGCCGCGTGGCGCCGACGATGCGCGGCAGGTCGCTGGAGTTCTCCACCGCCTTGCCGTCGAACTTCGTGATGATGTCGGTCGCCTCGAACCCGGCCTTGTCCGCCGGGCTGCCCTTTTCGACCGAGTTGACCAGCGCGCCGCGCGGCCGGTCCAGCCCGAACGAAGTGGCGATGTCGCGCGTCACCTCCTGGATCACGACGCCCATGCGCCCGCGCGAGACCCGGCCGCGCTCGCGCAGCTGGCGCTGCACGTCGAGCGCGACGTCGATCGGGATGGCGAACGACAGACCCATGAAGCCGCCGGTGCGGCTGTAGATCTGCGAGTTGATGCCGACCACCTCGCCCCGCATGTTGAACAGCGGACCGCCGGAATTGCCCGGGTTGATGGCGACGTCGGTCTGGATGAAGGGGACGAAATTTTCCTGCGGCAGCGAGCGCCCCTTGGCGGAGACGATGCCGGCCGTGACCGAGTTCTCGAAACCGAACGGCGAGCCGATCGCCACCACCCATTCGCCGACCTTCAACTTGGCGGCATCGCCGAAGCGCACCGCCGGCAGCCCGCTCGCCTCGATCTTGATCAGCGCGACATCGGTGCGCTTGTCGCTGCCGATGACCTTGGCCTTGTACTCGCGCTTGTCGGTGAAGCGCACGGTGATCTCCTCGGCGCTCTCGACGACGTGCGCGTTGGTCAGGATGTAGCCGTCGGTGCTGATGATGAAGCCGGAGCCGAGCGAGCGGGGTTCCGGCCGCGCGCCCGGAGCGGGGGGCTGCTGGCGCGGAATGAAGCGCCGGAAAAATTCCAGCACCTCCTCGTCCTCGATATTGGGCAACTGCGGCAGCACGGGGCGCCGCACGGCCTGGGCGGTACTGATGTTCACGACCGCCGCGCCCTGGTCCTCGACCAGTCGCGTGAAATCGGGCAGTTCGCGCGCCTGCGCCGCGGCGTGCGCGGTCACGGTGACGGCGAACAGGACCAGCAGGCTTCTCAACCAGTGCATATTCAATTTCTCCTCGTATTGCAGACTACTGCGGTTGCTTGAAGACGACGCCCTCGGCGATGCGCTGCACGCTGGCGGCAGGCGCTTCGCCGACCACCGTCACGGCATGATTGGCGACTTCCCGCGTCACGATGTTGATGGCGCCGAGGTTCGACAGCCCCGGGCGCACCGGGTCGCTGCGTCCCGCAAGCGATTCGATGAACACGGAGACCGCGGCCAGGCCGTCGGAGTACACCACCTGTCCCACGGTCCCCGATGCACGCAGCTTGCGGCGCACTTCCACCACCTTGCGGAACCCGGGCAGATCGCTCGTCACGATCCAGCCGGACTCGGCCATGTTGGCAGGCCTCGCCGCGGTCTCGACGACACGCCAGCTGCGCGCGTCATGACGCGGCTTCACCTTGTCGCGCGACACGCTGCCGATCGCGATCTGCGTGAACGTGAACTGCTCGACCGTCTCCCCCCGGCTGTCCAGGATGCGTGCCTTCAGCAGCATGCCGCTGCCGGCGTCGGCGCACAGCTTGTGGCCGTAGCGCAGCGCGTCGCGCGGCAGCAGCAACACCGACTCGCAGTCCAGCCCCGCGACACGCGCGCGCTTGCCGCGCGTGATCACGTAATGCTGCGCCAGCTCCGCCAGCTCGTCCGGCAGCAGCGCGGGGAAGGTGCGCGCGTCGCGCCGATCCACCTTCACCACCTGTCTGTCGGGCAGGTAGCAACGCACCGTGTCGCGCGTGCGTACCACCTCGCGTGGCGTGCCGTCGAGCGCTTCGAGCTTCTCGATGCCGCCCGCGGCGTCGGCGATGCGGGTGATGCGGGAGGTCTCGGTCTGGCCGCCCTGCTGATAGACAAAGGTGCCGGTATACGAAAGCCGTTGCGTCGCCTCCTGGATCTTGCGCAGCAGCGCAAGCGCCTCGGGCGTGGTCTGCGCCTGCGCGAGAGCCGCGACCAGCGCCAACGGCAGCAGCAGCCACTTCACGGCTTGCGGGCTCCCGCCTCTGCGGACACGGTGCGCACGTAAGGCACCACGCCCTGCAGGGAGTTGCGCGGCGAGTAGCGCTGATGCGCGAGCAGGTAGTCGTCAGCCGCCGCTGGCGGCGGCACGCGAGCCAGTTCCGCCTTCGCCGCCGGTGCGGCGCGCGGTGCCTGCGCCACCGGAGGCTCGGCCTGCCGCGGATCGACGGCGACCGTCGCGACCAGCGCAATTGCCGCCACGCTCGCCGCCGCCGCCGAAAGCGCGAACCAGCGCGGGCGCCTCGGCGCCGGCTGCGCCGCCGGCGCGAGCACCACGGGCTCCCGGGCGATGCGCTCGGCGACGCGCGCCGCGAAATCCGGCGACAGGCTGTCGCTGTCGCGCATCGCGTCGCCGATGAGGTGATAGGTGCGCCAGGCTTCCCGCGCCTCGCTGTCGTTGCCGAGCGCCGCCAGCACGGTACCGGTTTCGCCGGCTTCCTGCTCGCCGTCCACCAATGCCGAAATCCTCGACTTCATCACCACCTCCGGTCCTTCATCGTACCGAGCAGCGGCCGCAGCCTGCCGGCGATCGCCTCGCGCGCGCGGAAGATCCGCGAGCGCACGGTGCCGATCGGACAATCCATGGCCTTT
>SCUH01000063.1 GCA_004298295.1 Betaproteobacteria bacterium
GCCCGGCCGAGGGCTCGTCGAGCAGCAGCAGCTTCGGGCCGCTCATCAGCGCGCGGCCGATGGCGCACATCTGCTGCTCGCCCCCGGACAGCGTGCCGGCGAGCTGCGCGCGCCGCTCCTCGAGGCGCGGGAAAAGCGAGTACACGAACGCCAGCCGCTCGCCATACTTCGCCCGCGCGGCGGGGAGGAACGCGCCCATCTTCAGGTTCTCTTCCACCGACAGGCGCGCGAACAGGCGCCGGTTCTCCGGCACCTGCGAAATGCCGTAGGCGATGACTTCATGCGCCGGCACGCCCCGCAGCGAGCGGCCTTCCATCGCCACGTCGCCGTCTGTGAGCGCGATCAGCTTCGAGATCGCGCGCAGCAGCGTCGTCTTCCCGGCGCCGTTCGGCCCGATCACGGCGACCGCTTCGCCGGCGTTCACTTCCAGGCTGACGCCGAAGAGCGCCTGGAACGAGCCATACCCGGCGCAGAGGTTGCGCACCGCGAGCATCAGTGCGCCCGCCCGGCCACGGTTTGCTGCACCTCGGCGGCATCGGTGCCGAGGTAGACCTCGATCACGCGCGCATCGTGCGCCACCGCATCGGGTGAGCCCTCGGCGATCACCTCGCCGTGATCGAGCACGATGCAGCGGTCGACCACGCGCATCAGCACGCCCATGATGTGCTCGACCCAGACGATGGTGATGCCGCGTTCGCGCCGGATCATGGCGAGCATCTCCGCGGCCTGCTCCATCTCGGCTTCGTCCAGCCCGCCGAGCGACTCGTCGGCGAGCAGCAGCTTCGGCTGCGTCGCGAGCGCGCGCGCCAGCTCGAGCTTCTTCAGCCCGGCGGCCCCCAGGCCATCGACGCGCGCCTCGGGCACGCTGGGCAGCTGCACCAGTTCGAGCGCCTCGCGCGCCATGCGGTAGGCCTCGCCGCGCGCAGGGTGTCCGCCGTGGCCGTAGAACGCAGCCAGCGCGACGTTGTCGAGCAGTGAGAGCTTCCTGAACGGGCGCGGGATCTGGAAGGTGCGCGCGATGCCACGGTGGCAGATCGCCGCGGGCGTGCTGCCACCCAGCTCGGCGCCCTGGAACCGCACCGAGCCTTCGCTCGGCGCGTGCAGTCCCGCGATCAGGTTGAAGGTCGTGCTCTTGCCCGAGCCGTTCGGACCGATCAGGCCGAGGATCTCGCCCTCCTCGACCCGGAACGAGACGTTGCCGACCGCGGTGAAGCCGCCGAAGCGCTTGGTGAGACCGCTGACCTCCAGCACTTGCCGCTAACGCCGGCCGCGTTCGCCGTTATTGCGCGTAGGGATGGCCCTTCGGGAACGGGAACACGGGGTCGGTCGTGCGGATCGCTTTCGGCCACGCGACGTAGGTGCGGCCGTTCACGTACTGCATGACCACCGGCGTCGAGCGCTCGTTCTGGCCCGCCATCGCGTGGCCCGGCGGGAAGAACTTGACGCCGTAACCCTGCACCGTGCCGCCCACCGGAATGTCCGTCTCGAGCGAAGCCTTGCGCAGCGCCTCGGGGTCGATGCCGCCGTGCTTCTTGATCGCGCGCGGCAGCACGTCGGTGAAGAAGATCCACGACTGGTTGAAGCCCATCGAGGC
>SCUH01000064.1 GCA_004298295.1 Betaproteobacteria bacterium
TGCCGCAAGTCCTCGGCAATCCGGTCCAGGGCGTAGCGGCCATTTTCGATCTGCCGGCTCGAACGCTCGATCTCTGCGCGCGAGCGGCTGGTTTCCGCGAGCAGGTAAACCAGGCCCGCGATCAGAAACAGGCCGATCGTCATCGCGATCATGAACTCCACCAGCGAAAAGCCGCGTTCGCGCATGGCTAGGGTGCCTTGAGGTCTGCGATCCGGATCGTGACGCTGATGACACGCCGCAGCCTTTCATCAGCTGCGTTGCTTGCGTCCTTGTACTGATCCTTGCCGCAGGCGTTGCGCGTAACCAGCGGTGCGAGCGCCGAAGGCGCCAGCCCGCGCCAGGCCACGCTTACCGCATAGACGCCGGACGCGGGACTGGAAACGCAGCCGCGCGCCTCGATGATGCCGCCGACGCTGGCGCCGGCCTTGTTCTCGGACGTGCCCAGCAGGGCGTTGTTCCAGGCCTGCAGATCGGCGGTGCCCCGGGACCACGGCGAAACGCTGCCGCAGTCCAAACTGCCGCCGTAACCGGTGCCGAGCGCCGGAGCACCGGTCGCCGAGTTTGTCGTGATCGCGTAGCAGGTCGCCGCGACCGGATTCGCCGTAATGCGGTCGACCATGTCCTGCAGCAGAACGGTGGCCTGCTTGCGCTGATACGCCTCCACTTCGCCTTGCTGCGTCGTCACCAGGAGCCCTGCGAGACCGAGCAGGCCGATCAGGAGGATCAGCAGCGAGACCAGCACTTCGAGCATCGTGAATCCCTGCTGCGGCCGCCGCGTGCGCGCCGCCTGCGAAACGCAACGCGCCTGGGTCATGGGCATGACGCGCCGCTCTTGATGGTCGACTTCGGCAAGCCCGTCAACTCGATGCGAATGCACCGGTTCTTGACGTCGCTGTTCGCGGTCGCGGGGCTGATCTCGATGCGCAAGGGGCCGCCCGTCAGCCTGCCGTCCAGGCGATACGGAATGGAACTGTCGCCGGAAAACGCCACGCCCGAAAGCGCATCCTGGCTGCGCAGCGTGGTGCCTCCCGAATCCTTGACCTTCCAGCCCGTGGCCCAGTCCGTGCCTGTCGCCGGCGCCACGGTCACCGCCTGGCGCCGCTTGATCGCCTCGCTGCGCGCAAAGGTCAGGGCGGCGTAGAGATCGAAGGACGCGGTCTTGACCCTCTGGCTGGCGGTGAAGGTCACGAACGAGGGCGCCGCAATCGCGAGCAGCACGCCGATCATCACGATGACGATCAGCACTTCGATGAGGGTGAATCCTCCTTGATCGCGCAGGGCGTCACGGCGCACGGAATCGTCTCCTAGCGCTTCCACTCTTCGGCCGGCGGCTTGGCCGGGGAGGTCTTCGTGCCATCGCTCGATAACGTCAGGACGCCGAAGCGGTTTGCCACCGCCTGCGTCGTGCTCGGCGTCGCCGTGATCAGGTAGCTCGGAGGACTGGCCGTCCCGGTCACGGCAAAGGTGTACCGGCCGACGGTCTCCGGCGGCTGTGTCAGATTCAGGTCCGCAAGCGCCGTCGCCGTCACGATCGCGTAGGAGCGGTTGGTCAGCAGGTACTGCTCCTGCCGCTGGGCGATCGTCAACATGAAGGTCTGCGCCGCCGAGCGGTTGCCGCGGCGCACGTAATCCTGGTACGACGGATACGCCACGGCCGCAAGAATGCCGACGATCGCTACGGTGATCATCAGCTCGATGAGCGTAAACCCCCGCCGCCGGAACCGCCGCTCCGGCCGGACGCGTTCAAATCGCTGCAGCACGCTGGTTGGCGTCATAGCACTCCCCTCGCAGTATCGGTTCAATGGGTCCGTGTCGGGCAACACGGCGCGATGGACGGTCGGTGCTGCCGAACGAAAGGCGGACTCCGGGCCGCGAACGTGTCAGATTGCGCACCGTCAGTGTCAGCCGCGCCGTTGCCGGGCGGCGCCGCCCCCCGCCAGCCCGCGCGGCAGCGTGAAGACGACATCCTCGGCGGTTCCGTCCATCAGGTGCACGCTGCGCGCGCCGAGTCGAGTCAGGCGTTCGATCAGCGCCTTCACCAGCACTTCGGGCGCGGACGCACCGGCGGTCACGCCGACGCGACGCTTGCCGGCGAGCCAATCGGGCTTCAGGTCCGCGGCGCTGTCGATCATGTAGGCCTGGACGCCGATGTGCTCGGCGACTTCGCGCAGGCGGTTCGAGTTCGAGCTGTTGGGCGAACCCACGACCAGCACGACGTCGCATTGCGGCGCCATGAACTTGACCGCGTCCTGGCGGTTCTGCGTCGCGTAGCAGATGTCGTCCCGTTTCGGGCCGCGGATCGCCGGAAACCGGGCTTTGAGCGCCGCCACGACCCTGGCGGCGTCGTCCACCGAAAGCGTGGTCTGGGTGACGTAGGCGAGCTGCTGCGGGTCCTTCACCGTCAGCCGCGCGACCTCGTCGACCGACTCGACCAGGTACATGCCCTCGGTCGCCTGGCCCATGGTGCCTTCCGCCTCGGGATGGCCGCGGTGGCCGATCATCACAATCTCGAATCCCGCCCTCAGCATCTTGGCGACCTCGACGTGCACCTTCGTCACCAGCGGGCAGGTCGCGTCGAAGACCTGCAGTCCGCGCCGCTCGGCCTCCGCCTGCACGGACTTCGCCACGCCGTGCGCGCTGAAGATCACGGTTGCGCCCGGCGGGACCTGGTCGAGATCCTCCACGAACACCGCGCCCTTGGCGCGCAGGCTCTCCACCACGGTCTTGTTGTGCACGATCTCGTGCCGCACGTAGATCGGCGCACCGCGCAGTTCGAGCGCGCGCTCGACGATTTCGATGGCGCGCTCGACGCCGGCGCAGAAACCGCGCGGATTGGCCAGCAGGACTTCCATGCCGGCATTATCTCGCGGCATCGCGGTGCAGGAAGCTTTCGAGGATCAGCAGTCCCGCGCCGACCGTGATCGCCGAGTCGGCGAGGTTGAACGCCGGCCAATGCCAGCCGGCGGCGTGGAAATCGAGAAAATCGACCACCTGCCCCCACTCCAGGCGGTCCCACAGGTTGCCGAGCGCGCCACCCAGAATGAGCGCCAGGCCCGCGCAGAACAGCCGCTGCCCCGGATGCCGCACCAGCAGGAACGCAATGAACGCGGCGGCGGCGATCGCGATGGCGGCAAACAGCGGCGTCTGCCAGCCCGGCGCCGCGGCGAGCAGGCTGAAGGCGGCGCCCTTGTTGAACACCAGCACGAGGTTGAAGAACCCCGTCACGGCGAGGACCTCGCC
>SCUH01000065.1 GCA_004298295.1 Betaproteobacteria bacterium
GATCTCAGGGACCGGCAGAGCCCGATCAGCCTTTTCATCCGCAACAACCGCGTCCAGGTGCTCAAACCCGAGACCGGCAATGCGCCCAACGTGTACTACGTCGGCATCGACAAGGAGGTGGTCTAGTGGAACCGCTCTTCCACTACAGCCCGTACATCGGTTGGGTCTACCCGAACGAGACCGTCTTCGAGTGGTCGATCCTGATCGCGATCTATCCCTATCTCACCGGGCTGGTAGCGGGAGCGTTCACGGTTTCGAGCCTGTATCAGGTGTTCGGCTTCCAGCGGCTCAAGCCGGTTGCGCACCTTGCGCTGCTCACGTCCCTGTGCATGATGCTGTTCGTTCCGCTGCCACTGCTGCTTCATCTGGGCCATCCCGAGCGCGCGTTCAACAACCTGCTCACGCCGCACCTCACTTCGGCGATGGCCGTGTTCGGCTATTTCGCCAGCTTCTACATCCTGCTGCTGGTGCTGGAGAGCTGGTTCGCGTTTCGCCCGTACATTGTCGAGCAGGCGCAGAAGACCAGCGGCGTACTGCGGTCGTTTTATCGCGTCCTGACGCTGGGTTCGTACGACGTGTCCGAGAAGGCACTGGCTTACGATCGGAAATGGATTTTCTGGCTGGCCGTCACCGGCATCCCCGGCGCGCACGGCCTGCACGGGTACGTCGGGTTCGTGTTCGGATCGCTCAAATCCCGCGAGTGGTGGTCCTCCGATCTGATGCCCGTCGTGTTCCTGTTCTCCGCGATCATTTCCGGCGTCTCGCTCCTGGTCGTGCTGTACGTGCTCTCCTGCAAGCTGCGCAAGACGCCGATCGACGTGGACTGCGTCAAGGGAATGGCGTACACGGTGTGGGCCTTCATCATGGTCACGCTTGCGCTGGAAGGGCTCATGTTCGCCAATATCGTGTACAAGGGGCGCGAAGGTGTCGACATGATCATCCAGCACGTCACCGGCGCGCTCCTGGTGCCCTACTGGGTGCTGCAGTTCGGCATCGGGGCGATTACGCCGCTGCTGCTGCTTACGTACATGATCTGGCGCGGCACCAAGGGTAAGGCACTGGTTGTCGGCGTGACCGTGAGTGCCTGCCTGGTATTGCTCTCGGTATTTGTCATGCGCTGGAACGTGGTGATCGGCGGCCAGGAACTGTCCAAGACCGGCAAGGGGTTGCTGTACTACCACCTGACCCTGTTCGGGCAGGAGGGTTTGCTGAACGCGATCCTGGTGATGGCGATACCGTTTGTGGTACTGCTCGGCGCGGTCCGTCTGTTCCCGCCATGGGACGATCACGCGAATGCCTCGGATCGAGTTTCGCCATGAGCCCGGCGCGCCGCGACCGGCCGACCCCGTGGGCTTTGCTGACATAGGTCAAATGCGGCGGCGGACGGCGGGCGGATCGATCGCCTGAATGGGCGATGATCGAGGCCTGTCCAGTGTTAGCCTTGCGACCACTCACGAGCCATTGCCGATGACCGCATCCATCCTGCGCCGGATCGCCACCACCCTCCTCGCCGGCATGTCGCTCGCCGTGCATCCCCTGGCGAGTACGGCGCAACCGGCCAAGCCGGCCGCGGGCGCCAGAGCCGAGTTGCGGCCGATCTTCGTCACGGCGCCGGAGATCGCGGAAGGCAAGCGGCTCGCCGAAGTCTCGTGCGCCCGTTGCCACGGCATCCACGGCATCAGCAACGCGAGCGGCATCCCGCACATTGCGGCACAACGCGCCCCCTATATTTACATCCAGATGCGCGAATACCTTCAGGGCAAGCGGCCGCAAAGCCCCATGACCGGGGCGGTGAGGTTCCTGAGCGACGACGCACTGGTCAAGGTATCGGCGTATTACGCGAGCCAGGATCCGCCACGGTCGGCGGCCGCGCCGGCCAAGGCCGCGGCGCAAAGACCGGACCCGGTGCAGGCCGGCAGGGCCGCGGCGGGCGCCTGCGCCGGCTGCCACGGCGACACCGGAGTCACGGAGACACCCGGCTCGCCCAACCTGATCGGGTTCGACCCGAAGTACTTCGTGGCGGCGATGAACGCCTACAAGAGCGGACAGCGCAGGAACGACGTCATGAAACCGATGGCTGCGGGCGTGAGCGATGCCGAGCTGAACCACCTCGGGCTGTTCTACGCCCTGCAGAAACCCGCTCGCGCCGCAACCAAGGGGACCGGCGATACGGCCGCCGGCAAGACGGCGGCGAGCGGCTGCTCGGCCTGCCACGGCGACAAGGGCGTCGCCTCGGATCCGGCGACACCGAGCCTGGCGGGTCAGGACGCACAATACCTGGCCACCGCGACGCAGGCCTACAAGGACGGCACGCGCAAGGACGAAACGATGAAGGGCGCGGTCGCCGATCTCGACGAAAAGACGATCCGCGACATCGCCGCGTTCTATGCCTCGCAGCAGCCGCAGGCGCCGAAGGTGCGCAAGCCGCTCAGCCTGGCGGAATGGGCCGAGCGCTGCGACCGCTGTCACGGCATCAACGGCAACAGC
>SCUH01000066.1 GCA_004298295.1 Betaproteobacteria bacterium
ACTCGTAGGTGGCCGGTCCCCAGACCGGGCCGAGCTTCGACTCGGAGAGCGCCAGCAGTGCGTCGAGGAAGGCGGTGACGTTCACTCAGGCTGCCTTTCCGACCGCCACGGCCGCGACGCTGAGCTCGCCGAACAGGCTGCCGAGATCCGCGGTCGAGGCGTGCGCCGCCGCGACCCGGACGCAGCCATCGGGCAGTCGCGCATCCAGTGCCGCCAGGAGCCGCGCCTCGCCCGGTCCCTGCTGCACCCGCACCGGCTGCCCGGCCGCGACGCCCAGGCCCTGCAGCAGCTTCGCATTCATCCAGGCACGCGGCGGCTGCGCATCGTGCGTCTTCTGCAGCGACGGCGCGCGCCGCACCAGCGGATCGGCGAAATAGATCGGAACGTCGGCAATGCGCTGCAATCCGGCCGGCGCCGGCGGCACGCCGGCCGCGGCGAGCTCGATGCGGTTGGACAGCAGCGCCGCGACGTCCTTGCCGCGCAGGATTTCCTCGCGCAGCTGCGCGTGCGTCTCGTAGTCGAAACCCGGCACGCCGGCCAGGCTGCCGAGCACGCGCAGCACCTTCCAGCCCGGCCGCGCATCGCCCAGGGGGCGCACCGCCGGGTTGAAGGACTGGACCCGGCCTTCGGTGGAAACGAACGTGCCGGCGGTCTCGGTGAAGGGCGCGATCGGCAGCAGCACGTCGGCATAGTCGCGTGCCGGGCGGAAAGCGCCCAGCGCGACGACGAATCCGGCAGCGCGGATCGCCTGCATCGCCGCCTGCGGATCGGCGCAATCGAGCTCGGGCTCGGCGTTCATCACCAGCAGCGTCTTCTTCTTCAGCACCGCATGGACGTCGCCGCCCAAGGGCAGCCCCGCGAGGTAGCCGCCCACCGAGTTCGCGGCCTCGCCGAGGAAGCCGACCCGGCGGCCCAGGGCCTGCGCCGCGGCGTGCAGCTGCGCGGCCTGCGGATGCTGCTGCGCGAAGTTGCCGAGCAGCACCGCGGCGTTCTTTCCCGAGCGCAGGCTCTCGCCGATCGGTGTGCCCTCCAGGCCGCGCAGCGCGGCGAGCATTGCGGCCGGCGCCACGATCTTCCTGTGCGCGATGGGCATCAGCCAATCGTCGTCCGCTGCGTGCAGCACGCTCACCTGGCAGCCGCGCTTGACGGCCTGGCGCAGGCGCTGCGCGATCAGCGGATGGTCTTTGCGCAGGAACGAACCGACGATGAGCACGCGATCGAGCTGGTCGATCGCGGCGACCGGCAGGCCGAGCCAAGGGATGCCGGCTCGCCTGCCGTCAGCCGAGAAATCGGCGTGCCGCAGGCGGAAATCGGCGCTCCCGCCAAGCCCACGCGCGAGGCGCCCGGCGAGGTACAACTCTTCGAGCGTGGAATGCGGCGAGGCCAGCAGCCCGATGTCGCTTCCGGCTTTCTTCAACTCCGCGGCGACGCGCTCAAGCGCGGGCTGCCAGTCGACTTCGCGCCACTCGCCGTGCTGCTTCACGAGCGGCCGGGTCAGGCGCTCGTCCGATTCGAGCGCCTCGTAGGAGAAGCGGTCCTTGTCGGCGAGCCAGCATTCGTTGATGGCCTCGTTTTCGAGCGGCAGCACGCGCAGGACGCGGTTCTGCTTCACCTGCACCACCAGGTTCGAGCCCAGGCCGCAGTGCGGCGACACCGACTTGCGCCGCGCCAGCTCCCAGGTGCGCGCG
>SCUH01000067.1 GCA_004298295.1 Betaproteobacteria bacterium
GGGCGGCTTTCGCGGCGGCGAGCTGATCGTCAACACCTTCGCCTACCATTTCACGCCGGCCGGCTCGATGCTCGAATGCGGCGCGCAGGCGCTCGGCTGCACCGTGATCCCGACCGGCGTGGGTCAGACCGAGATGCAGGTGACGACGATCCGCGACCTGCGCGTCGCCGGACTGGTCGGCACGCCGTCCTTTCTCAAGCTGATCGTCGAGAAGGCCGACGAGATGAAGGCCGACATCGCATCGCTCGGCAAGGCGCATGTCGGCGCCGAGTACCTGCCGCCGGCCCTGCGCCAGGGCATGGCCGCGCGGGGCATCCGCGTTTCGCAGTCCTATGCCAGCGCCGACCTGGGGCTGATCGCCTACGAATCGCTCATGCCCGAGGGCACGGTGAACGAGGGCATGATCCTCGACGAGGCGCTGATCCTCGAGATCGTGCGTCCCGGCACGGGCGATCCGCTGCCCGCCGGGGAGGTGGGCGAAGTGGTGATCACGAGCTTGAACCGCGACTACCCGCTGATCCGCTTCGGCACGGGCGACCTTTCCGCCATGCTGCCGGGCGCGAGCCCCTGCGGTCGCACCAATGCCCGCATTCGCGGCTGGATGGGGCGCGCCGACCAGACGACCAAGGTGCGCGCCATGTTCGTCACGCCGAAGCAGGTGAACGAGGTGCTGCGCCGGCATCCGGAAGTCCTCAAGGCGAGGCTGGTGGTGGAGGGCGAGACCGGCAACGATCGCATGACGCTCAAGTGCGAGGCGGGCGAACGTGCCGACGGCCTGGTCGAAGCGATCGTGGCTTCGATCCGCGAGGTCACCAAGCTGCGCGGCGAAGTCGAACTGGTCGCCCCCGGCAGCCTGCCGAACGACGGCAAGGTGATCGAGGACGCGCGCAAGTACGGCTGAGCCCCTTTTCGAGGAGGCGTGCGATGCATTTCCGATTTGCAGGAAAGGCGCTGCGGGCGCTGGCGCTCGGTGGATTGGTCGCGGCGATCGCGTTCGGGGCCGGCGCGCAGTCGATTGCGGACGAATGGACCTCGGTCAAGGTCCCGCCGGCGCCGGAATTGAAGAGCGTGAAGCTGCAGGCCGGCGAAACCGCCTTGCTGATGCTCGACTTCGTGAAACAGACCTGCCCGCCGCGGCCGCGCTGCGTGGCGACGCTGCCGAAGATGCAGCGCCTGCTCGCCGAGGCGCGGGCGAAGCGGGTGCACGTCGTCCACAGCCTCGTCAGCCAGTCGGTCGCCGACATTCTGCCGGAGCTCGCCGCGCGCGAAGGTGAACCTTTCGTTTCCTCGGGGCCGAACAAGTTCCTCAACACCGAGCTGGAAAAGATCCTCAAGGACCGGGGCGTCACGACGGTGATCGTCGCCGGCACTTCGGCCGAAGGCGCGGTCCTGAACACCGGCGCGCACGCCGCGCTGCGCGGCTTCAAGGTGGTCGTGGCGGTGGACGGACTCGCCTCGGCGACGCCGTATGCCGAGCAGTACACGGTGTGGCACCTTGCGAACGCGCCGCGCATCGGGCCGCAGACGACGCTGAGCCGAAGCGATCTGATCGCGTTCTAGAGCTTGCGCGCGGCGGCGACGGGAAGAGCGTCCAGCCGCCGCATCTCCGGGTTCCTCACGACCGCCGGGTCGGCGAGAAAGGCGCGCACGAAGTCGATCGAATCCGCGCCCCAGAACAGTTCGCCCTCCACGTCGAGCGTCGGCACGCCGAAGACGCCGCGCGCCGTGGCGGTTTCGGTGTGCCGGCGCAACGCATCCTTCACTTCGGGCGCGCCGAGACGCGCCGCATCGACGCCCAGCGCCAGCGCGAGCCGGCCGAACGCCGCGGCGTCGGCGGGATCGGCGCCGGTCGTCCAGATCGCCTCGAAAATCCGCCGCACCGCCTCGGGCGTGCAGCCGCAGGCGATGGCGAGCCGCAGGTGGTGCAGGGGATTGAACGGATGCGCCGCCGGAAAGCGGAACGCGATGCCGAGGCTCTGCGCCCACCAATGGCACCAGCGGTAGGTATAGCGGCGCTTCGCCTCGATCTCGGCCGGACCTTTCTGGCCGAAATGATTCAGCAGTCCCGCGAAGAGCACCGGCCGGTATTCGACGGCGAGGCCGCGCGGCAACTCGCTCAGCCGGTGCAGGCCGATGTAGGCGAATGGCGAAACGAAATCGAAATACCAGGCGATCGGCCGCATCGGTTGCTATGCTAGCCGGATCGCGGAGGAACGGACGATGAAATTCTCGAGCCTCAAGTACGCGGTGAACGGCCGCATTGCGCGCATCACGCTCAACCGGCCGCAGCGCCTGAACGCCATCGACCGCAAGATGCCCGGCGAGATCCGCCGCGCCGTCGCGCAGGCGAACGCGGACGACGCGGCGCATGTCATCGTGCTTGCAGGCGCCGGACGCGCCTTCTGCGCCGGCTACGACCTCAAGGCCTTCGCCGAGGCGAAGACGCCGCTCACCCAGCGCATGCCCTGGGATCCGATGCAGGACTACCGGGTCATGAAGGGCTGGACCGAGGATTTCCTCTCGATCTGGCGCAGCTACAAGCCCGTGATCTGCAAGGTGCACGGCCACGCGGTCGCGGGCGGCTCGGACATCGCGCTCTGCGCTGACATCGTGGTGATGGCCGAGGACGCGCGCATCGGCTACCCGCCGGCGCGCGTCTGGGGTTGTCCAACGACGGCGATGTGGGTGTACCGGCTCGGTGCCGAGAAGGCGAAGCGCATGCTCCTCACCGGCGACACCATCGACGGCGCGACCGCCAAAGCCTGGGGCCTGGTGTACGACGCGGTGCCGGCGAAAGAGCTCGATGCGGCGGTGAACGCGCTCGCCAGGCGCATGGCGGGCGTGCCGAAAAACCAGCTCATGATGCAAAAACTCATGATCAACCAGGCCTACGACAACATGGGTCTGGCCAACACGCAGATGATCGCGACGCTGTTCGACGGCATCACGCGCCATTCGCCCGAGGGCCTGTGGTTCAAGGACTACGCCGAGCGGCGCGGCTTCCACGAGGCCGTGAAATGGCGCGACAGCGGCAAAGCCATACCTGAAGGGGGAGGTGCGAAATGACCGTGCGCATCGAAAAGAAAGGGCGGGTCTGGACCGTGATCCACAGCCGGCCGCAGGCGAGAAATGCCATGGATCCGGAGAGCGCCGACGCGCTGCTCGATGCCTTCGTCGCCTTCGACCGCGATCCGGAGGCGGCGGTCGCGGTGCTGTGGGGCGAGGGCGGCGCGTTCTGCGCCGGCTGGGATCTGAAATACGGCGCTTCGCTCATCGAGGATCCGGCGCCGCTTCAGCAGATCGCCTACCCGCTCGATGAGCGCGTGCGCGACAACGGGCAACTCCCGCGCGGGCCGCTGGGGCCGACGCGGCTCGAGCTCGACAAGCCGGTGATCGCCGCGGTCGCCGGGCCGGCGGTCGCGGGCGGCTTCGAGCTGGCGCTGTGGTGCGACCTGCGCGTGATGGAGGAATCGGCCTACTTCGGCGTCTATTGCCGGCGCTGGGGCGTGCCGCTCATCGACGGCGGCACGGTGCGGCTGCCGCGCCTCGTCGGCACGGGGCGCGCGCTCGAGATCATCCTCACCGGA
>SCUH01000004.1 GCA_004298295.1 Betaproteobacteria bacterium
GGCGTGGAAGATGCTGCTCTCGAACAAGGCGCTGCTCGCGGTGCTGTGGGAGATGCACTACGGCCACCCCAACCTGCTGCCGGCGCATCTCACGCCGCAGCGCTTCGCGAGCGACTACGTGCGAAAGCCGCTGCTCTCGCGCGAGGGCGCGAACGTCATGATGCGCAGCCGCGGCGTGGTGCGCGAGCAGCCGGGCAACTACGGCGCGGAAGGGTTCGTCTACCAGGGCGTCGCGCCGCTGCCGGAGTTCGGCGGCCGCTACCCGGTGATCGGCTCCTGGATCGTGGGCGACGCGCCGGCCGGCATGGGCATCCGCGAAGACGATTCACCCATTACCCAGAACACCAGCCGCTTCGTGCCCCACTATTTCACTTGAGGAGCTCGCCATGGATTTCCTCGTCTTTTCGCTCTCGGGTTTCGACGACTTCCTGCTCTATTTCGGGCTTTCGGTCGTGTTTGTGGCGATCTTCAGCGTGGTTTACGGTTGGGTGACTCCATACAACGAGCTCCAGCTGATCCGCGAAGGCAACGCGGCGGCGTCCGCGAGTCTGTCGGGAGCACTGCTCGGATTCATTCTGCCGCTCGCAAGCGCCGTGATCCACAGCGTGAACCCGTGGGACATGATGCTCTGGGCCGCGATTGCGCTCGTGGTGCAGATCCTCGTCTTCATTGCGGTCCGGCTGATGGTTCGCGACATCGCCCGGCTGATCAACGAAGGCAAGGTCGCCACCGGCGTCTTCCTTGGCGCGCTGTCGCTCGCGGCCGGGATCCTCAATGCGGCGTGCATGACGTACTGAGCGGACGCTCCGCGGTACTTGGCAACGACCAATGAAGATCACTTATCGGGTTCATGCCGTCCGCCGGATGTTTGAGCGCGGCATAGCTGAATCGGATGTGCGGCAAACATTGGCCACAGGCGTCGCGATTGCCGAATACCCTTCCGACACCCCCTATCCGAGCCGTTTAGTCCTGGGATGGCGCGGTCGCGAACCACTTCACGTGGTGACCGCTTACAATGCGCAGGACGACGAGCACATCGTAGTTACGGTCTACGAACCGGACCCGAAGCTGTGGGACGACGGTTTCACGAGGAGAAGACGATGAGATGCGTGGTGTGCAAGCAGGCGGAAACGGTTGCTGGAGCGACCACGGTAACGCTTCAGCGGGGCGAATCCACGCTCGTCGTGAAGGACGTTCCTGCTCAGGTATGTCCTAATTGCGGCGAGGACTATGTGGACTCGGAAGTCGCGGCGGAGTTGATGCGCTCGTCGGAAAACCTAGCCCGCGCCGGAACACAGGTCGACGTCCGTCGATACCCTGTGGCGGCATGAGCGGTGGACCGCCAGGTCTGAACTGACAGCGTTTGCTTGCTGTCGGCAATTGCCAGTTACCGAAATGCCGTTACATCGATTGGATATTTGAAGCGGTTCGAGCCCCAGTTGGCTCCCCGGCGAGGGCTCAAACTTTGACCCTATCGCGAATGGCGGCGGCGGGCCGGGTCGGCCACTGCGTGGCAAGAATCACCCTCAGGCTGCGACCACCTTCTGCCGCTGCTCCCCGAGCCCCTTGATCCCGAGCGACATCACGTCGCCCGGCTTGAGGAACACGGGACTGGGTTTGATGCCGAGACCCACGCCCGGCGGCGTGCCGGTGGTGATGATGTCGCCCGGCAGGAGCGTCATGTACTGGCTCAAGTGCGAGACGATCTGCGCCACGCCGAAGATCATGGTGCGCGTGTTGCCCGTCTGCATGCGCCGGCCGTTCAGGTCGAGCCACAGGTCGAGGTTCTGCGGATCGGTGATCTCATCGGTGGTGACGAGCCAGGGCCCGATCGGACCGAAGGTGTCTGCGCCCTTGCCCTTGTCCCACTGGCTGGTGGCAAACTGGAAAACGCGCTCGGAAACGTCGTTCACGACGCAGTAGCCCGCGACGTGCTGGAGGGCGTCGGCCTCGCTCACGTAGCGCGCCGTGGTTCCGATCACGACGCCGAGTTCCACTTCCCAGTCGAGCTTGGTCGAATGGCGCGGCTGGATCACGTCGTCGTTCGGCCCGCTGATGCAGGTGGTCGCCTTCATGAACACCACCGGCTCCGCCGGAATCGGCATGCCGGCTTCCTTCGCGTGGTCGCTGTAATTCAGTCCGATGGCGACGAACTTGCCGATGCCGAGATAGGGCACGCCGAGGCGCGGGCTGTTGCCCACCACGGGCAGCGTCTCGGGCTTGATCTTCGACAGCCGCTTCAGGCTCCGGGGCGCAAGCTCGGCCGCGCCGAGCTGCGCCATCACCTTGGAGAGGTCGCGCACGCGTCCTTCCGCGTCCACCATGCCGGGTTTCTCGAACCCGTTCTTGCCCCAGCGGCAGAGTTTCATATCGTCATTCCCCCGTCGATCGAATACAGGTTGCCGGTCGCGAACAGCGACTCGTCGGATGCGAGGAACACCAGGATCCCCGTGATGTCCTCGACCGTGCCCAGCCGCCCCATCGGCTGGCGGGCGATGAAATCCTTGCGCGCCTGCACCGGGTCGGCGAAGGCGCTGATCCGCTCGGCGAGCGACGGCGTATCCACCGTGCCCGGCCCGATGCAGTTGCAGCGGATGCCCCGCTTCACGTAGTCGGCCGCGATCGCCTTGGTCAGTCCGACCACCGCCGCCTTGGTGGCGCCGTAGACGAAGCGGTTCGGCAGCCCCTTCACGCTCGAGGCGATCGAGGACATGTTGATGATCGAGCCGCGGCCCTGCTGCAGCATGCCGGGCAGGAAAGCGCGCGTCACGAGATACATCGACTTGACGTTGAGATCGAAGCTGAAATCCCAGTCCCGCGGCGTGCAATCGAGGATCGTGCCGTGATGCACGAAGCCGGCGCAGTTGAACAGCACGTCGATGGCCCCGACCTCGGCCGCGATCTTTCCGATCGCCGCCTCGTCGGTCACGTCGAGCTGGCGCGTGCGGATGCCGTCCCGGCCCTCGAGCTCGGCGAGCGCCTTGGCATTGATATCGCTCGCCCAGACCCGCGCGCCTTCGCGCGCGAAAGCGAGCGCCGCACCGCGGCCGATGCCCTGCCCGGCCGCGGTGATGAACGCGACCTTGCCTGCGAGCCTGCCTGACATTGGGGGGATGCTCACTCCGGACGGGTGTTCTTGAGGCGCGGCAGATTATAGCCCAGCGCAATTGCGCAGCGACGTGCCGGCGGCCGTTGCTTGACCGCCTGCGGTGCGGCGGCTACGCTGCGATCCCGGTTCACGCTCCTTTCTTTCCGCATGGCAGCCGTAACCCTGTCCCAGGTGCGCAAGGCCTTCGGCTCGACCGAGGTGGTGCACGGCGTCGACATCTCGATCGACGACAGCGAGTTCTGCGTGCTGGTCGGCCCGTCGGGCTGCGGCAAGTCGACGCTGCTGCGCATGATCGCGGGGCTGGAGGAGATCAGCTCGGGCCGGATCGAGATCGGCGGGCGCGTGGTGAACGACGTCGCGCCCAAGGAGCGCGACATCGCCATGGTGTTCCAGAACTACGCGCTCTATCCCCACATGACGGTGTCCGACAACATGGGCTTTTCGCTCAAGCTCGCCGGACGCCCGCTGCAGGAAATCCGCAGCCGGGTCGACGAGGCGGCGCAGATCCTGGGGCTGCGCGAATACCTCGAGCGCTATCCGCGCCAGCTCTCCGGCGGACAGCGCCAGCGCGTCGCGATGGGGCGCGCCATCGTGCGCAAGCCCCAGGTGTTCCTGTTCGACGAGCCGCTCTCGAACCTCGACGCCAAGCTGCGCGTGCAGATGCGCACCGAGATCAAGGAGCTGCACCAGCGGCTGCGCACGACCTCGGTCTACGTCACCCACGACCAGATCGAGGCCATGACCATGGCCGACAAGATCGTGGTCATGAACATGGGCAAGGTCGAGCAGATCGGCTCGCCGCTCGAGCTCTACGACAACCCGGCGAATCAGTTCGTCGCCGGTTTCATCGGCTCGCCGGCGATGAATTTTCTCCCCGGCCGAATCAATGGCGCCGGTATCGACATCGGCGAGGGCATCCGCGTGCCCGTGCCTGCGGGCGCAACCGTAGCGGCCGGACGCGAGGTCGTCGTCGGCGTGCGCCCGGAGCACCTTGCGGTGGGCGCCGACGGCCTGCCTGCTACGGTCGTGGTGGTCGAGCCCACCGGCGCCGACACGCAGATCTTCTGCAAGCTTGCCGGGACCGACATCACGGCGGTGGTTCGCGAGCGCCACGAGTTCCACCCCGGCGTGCCGATCCGGCTCACCGCGCAGCTCACGTATCTGTTTGATCCGGCGAGCGGAGCGAGGCTCGCCTAACCGGAGGCTCAACCAAGGAGAACAGCATGGGCAAGATGAAACGCAGGGATTTCCTCAAGGTGTCGGCCGGCATCACGGCCGGGGCGGCTGCGGGGCCGATGATCTGGGTGAAGGACGCGCACGCGCAATGGAGCAATGCACCGGAAAAGGGTGCCAAGCTGCGCGTGCTGCGCTGGAGCCGCTTCGTGCAGGGCGACATCGACCAGTACATGAAGAACGTGCAGGCGTTCAGCGCGAAGTACGGCATCGAAGTGCGCGTCGACAACGAGGGTTGGGAGGACGTGCGGCCCAAGGCGGCGGTGGCCGCCAACACCGGCGCCGGTCCGGACATCATCCTGTCGACGCACGATGACGCCAACATGTACCCCGAGAAGCTGGTCGACGTCACCGACCTCGCCAACTACCTCGGCAAGAAATACGGCGGCTGGTATCCCGTGTGCGAGGCCTACCTGCGCCCCAACGGCAAGAACTGGATCGGCATTCCGCTCGGCTGCGCCGGCAATTGCCTCGTCTACCGTGAAAGCCACGTCAAGGCCGCGGGCTTTTCGAGCTTTCCGCGCGACACCGACGGCTTCCTGAAGCTCATGAAGGCGCTCAAGGAAAAGGGCACGCCCGGGGGCTTTGCGCTGGGCAACGCAACCGGCGACGGCAACGTCTGGACGCACTGGCTGCTCTGGGCCTTCGGCGGCAAGCTGGTCGATGCGAGCAACAAGGTGGTGATCAACAGCCCGGAGACGATCAAGGCACTCGAGTACGCCAAAGAACTCTATGCCACCTTCGTGCCGGGAACGCTCTCCTGGCTCGATCCGAACAACAACAAGGCCTTCCTCGACGGCCAGGTCAGCGTCACGCCGAACGGCATTTCCATCTATTACGCCGCCAAGACCTCGCAGGATGCGAAGGTCAAGGAGATGGCTGCGGACATCAACCACGCCAACATGCCGATCGGGCCGGCGGGCGTGCCGACCGAACTCAACCTGTTCTTCAACCAGATGATCTTCAAGTACAGCAAGTACCCGAAGGCCGCCAAGGAGTTCATCCGCTTCATGATGGAGCAGGAACAGTACGGCCCCTGGATGCAGGCGGCGATCGGCTACGTCACGCACCCCCTGGTCGCCTACGAGAAGAATCCGATCTGGACCGTGGACCCGAAGCACACGCCGTACCGCGATTCGATGAAGATCATGCGGCCGATCGGCTACGCCGGCAGGATGGGCTATGCCTCGGCCGGCGCCGCGGCGGACTTCATCGTCGTCAACATGGTGGCCGAAGCCGCCTCCGGCCAGCGCACGCCCAAGGAAGCGGCCGAGCGCGCGCAGAAGCGCGCCGAGCGCTACTACAAGGTGTGAACCCCGACGGCTGACGCCGCCGGGTTCACCGCGCCCGGATGGAACGGACACGGGTGCCGTTCATCCGGGCGCGATTGCCCATGCACCGTTTGCTCAACAACCGCAACGCGCTCGGCATGCTCTTCATGCTCCCGGCGGCGGCGCTGCTCGTCGTTTTCCTCACCTACCCGCTCGGCCTCGGCGTCTGGCTCGGCTTCACCGACGCCAAGATCGGCCGCACCGGCGAGTGGGTCGGCCTGGAGAACTACGAGTTCCTCTGGGGCGACAGCGTGACGCGCCTGGCGCTGTTCAACACGCTCCTTTACACCGTGGCCGCGAGCGTGCTCAAGTTCTTCCTTGGCCTGTGGCTCGCGATCATCCTGAACCAGAACCTGCCGTTCAAGTCGTTCTTCCGCGCTGCGATCCTGCTGCCCTACATCGTGCCGACGGCGCTTTCGGCGATCGCTTTCTGGTGGATCTTCGACGCCCAGTTCTCGATCATCAGCTGGGTGCTGACCCGGCTCGGGCTGATCGATCGGTACATCGACTTCCTCGGCGATCCCTGGAATGCGCGCTGGTCGGTGATCGCCGCCAACGTCTGGCGCGGCGTGCCGTTCGTCGCCATCACGCTGCTCGCCGGACTGCAGACGATTTCGCCGACGCTGTATGAAGCCGCGGCCATCGACGGCGCGAGCCCCTGGCAGCGCTTCTGGCACGTAACGCTGCCGCTGCTGACGCCGATCATCGCGGTGGTGATGACCTTTTCAGTGCTTTTCACGTTCACCGATTTCCAGCTGATCTACGTCATCACGCGCGGCGGGCCGTTGAATGCGACGCACCTCATGGCGACGCTGTCGTTCCAGCGCGCGATCCCCGGTGGCGCGCTGGGCGAGGGCGCGGCGATCGCGATCGCGATGGTGCCCTTTCTGCTGGCGGCGATCCTGTTCTCCTATTTCGGCCTGCAGCGCCGCGCCTGGCAGCAGGGCGGGACCGATCGATGAGCGCTCCGGGCAGCGATTCGCAGGGCATGCACTATCTCGAGTCGCTGCCGCGCCGTGCGGTGACGGTGTACCTGCCGCTCGCGGTGTTCGTCTGCGTGCTGCTGTTCCCGTTCTACTGGATGACCATCACCACCTTCAAGCCCAACGCGGAACTGCTGTCGCGCGAGGGCAACCCGTTCTGGGTGCTGCAGCCGACGCTGGCGCACATCGAGAAGCTGCTGTTCCAGACGTCCTACCCGCAATGGATGTGGAACACGGTCGTGGTCTCGGTGGTCTCGACGTGCGCGTCGCTCGCCGCCGCGGTGCTGGCGGCGTACGCCATCGAGCGGCTGCGCTTCCGCGGCGCCAAACCGACCGGCCTGGCGATCTTCCTCGCCTACCTCGTGCCGCCGTCGATCCTGTTCATTCCGCTCGCCGCGATCGTGTTCCGGCTTGGCCTCTTCGATACGCGCTGGGCGCTGATCCTCACCTACCCGACCTTCCTGATCCCGTTCTGCACCTGGCTCCTGATGGGGTACTTCCGTTCGATTCCCTACGAGCTCGAGGAATGCGCGCTGATCGACGGCGCTTCGCGCTGGCAGATCCTGGTGAAGATCATCCTGCCGCTCTCGGTCCCCGGTCTCATTTCGGCCGGCATCTTCGCCTTCACGCTGTCCTGGAACGAGTTCATCTACGCGCTCACTTTCGTGTCCTCGTCCGAAACCAAGACCGTGCCGGTGGGCGTGGTGACGGAACTGGTCGAAGGCGACGTCTATCACTGGGGATCGCTCATGGCCGGCGCGCTGCTCGGTTCGCTGCCGGTGGCGGTCCTGTACTCGTTTTTCGTCGAGCACTACGTCTCGGGAATGACAGGAGCGGTCAAGGAATGAACCAGCTGGATTTGAAGGGCCGCAGCGCCGTCGTCACCGGCGGCGCGCAGGGCATCGGCCTCGCCATCGTGAAGCGCCTGCTCGCTTCGGGCGCCAAGGTGCGCATCTGGGACCGGGACGACCGGCTGCTGGCCGGCGCCGTGGCCGCGCTCGGCGGTGCCGTCACGGGCGACGCCATCGACGTCACCGATCCGGCCGCCGTCGAGCGCGGCGCCAAGTCCGCGCTCGAAGTGCTCGCGCGCATCGACGTACTGGTGAACAACGCGGGCATCGCCGGCATGAACAAGCCAACGCTCGACTACCCGGTGGAGGAGTGGGAGCGCGTCCTGCGCGTCAACCTCACCAGCCAGTTCCTGTGCTGCCGCGCGATCGCCCCGCACATGGTGCGCCAGCGCTACGGCCGCATCGTCAACCTCGCCTCGATCGCCGGCAAGGAGGGCAACCCGAACGCGGTGGCCTACTCGGCTTCGAAGGCCGGCGTCATTGCCCTTACCAAGTCGCTCGGCAAGGAGCTGGCGCAAAGCGGCGTGCTGGTGAACTGCGTCACGCCGGCAGCGGCAAGGACTGCGATCTTCGATCAGATGACCGAGCAGCACATCCAGTTCATGCTGTCGAAGATTCCCATGGCACGCTTCGTCACGGTGGACGAGATCGCCGCGCTCGTCTGCTGGCTTGCTTCCGAGGATTGCGCCTTCTCCACCGGCGCCGTGTTCGACATCTCCGGCGGCAGGGCAACCTACTGACATGAAAAAGAAGACTCCGGCGTTACGCAGCGCGCAGTGGTTCGGCCGCGACGACATCTACGGCTTCATCTACCGCAGCTGGGTGAAGAACCGGGGCGTGCCGCATGACCAGTTCGACGGCCGGCCGGTGATCGGCATCTGCAACACCTGGTCCGAACTCGTGCCCTGCAACTCGCACTTCCGCACGCTCGCGGAGCACGTCAGGGCGGGAATCCTGGAAGCGGGCGGCTTTCCGCTCGAATTCCCCGTGATGTCGCTCGGCGAGACGCTGCTCAGACCCACGGCGATGCTCTATCGCAACCTCGCCAGCATGGACGTCGAGGAATCGATCCGCGCCAACCCGCTCGACGGCGTGGTGCTGCTGGTCGGCTGCGACAAGACCACGCCCGCGCTCCTGATGGGCGCGGCGAGCGTGGACCT
>SCUH01000005.1 GCA_004298295.1 Betaproteobacteria bacterium
GCTGCCACAGCACCTTGGCGCCGATCGCGATCGCATCCTCGGCGATCGGCAGCACGTCCTTGGTCTTGCGAAACACGTCCACCAGGTCCACCTTGTCCGGGATCTCGCGCAAGCTGGCGTAGCAGCGCTCGCCGAGCACTTCCCTGCCTGCATACCGTGGATTCACGGGAATGATGCGGTAGCCGTGCTCCTGCAGGTATTTCGCGGCGAAGTGGCTCGGCCGGTGCCAATCGGCCGAAAGGCCCACGACCGCAATGACCCGGTTCGCGCTCAGGATGCGGCGCAGGGAATTGATGTCATCCATGGCGTCTGAATATACCTCAGGCGGGTGTTGCAGGCCGGTCCTATAATCCGCGCCCATGAGCGCGCCACATCCGCAGGTCCTGCAGTTGCTGGAGCGTGCGGCGAAGTCGCCGCTGCCCCTTTACCACACGGTATCCCCGCACCTGGCGCGGCGCCTGTATCGCGATACGCGCTCCGTGCTCGCGCCACGGCCTGCCGAAGTGTCCGAGACGCGACTGCTCGTGGCGGCGAATGCCATTGCGCTGCGCGCCTATCGCCCGCTCGGAACGCCGGCTGACGAGGCGCTGCCGGCGCTGGTGTACTTCCATGGAGGCGGCTGGGTGATCGGCGACCTCGACACCCACGACGTGCTCTGCCGGCAGCTGGCGAACGGCGCGCGCTGCGCGGTGTTCTCCGTCGATTACCGGCTGGCGCCCGAGCACGCGTTTCCGGCAGCGGTCGAGGACTGCATCGTGGCGACGCGCTGGATCGCGACCCAGGCCCGCGCGCTCCACGTCGATCCGGCTCGCATCGCCGTCGGCGGCGACAGCGCCGGCGGCAATCTCGCGACCGTGGTCGCGCTGGATGCGCGCGACAACGCAGGCCCTGCGTTGCGCTTCCAGCTGCTCATCTATCCGGCGACCGATCAGCGCTGCGGCTTTGCGTCCCACCAGCGCAACGGCGAGGGCTATCTCCTGACGCGCCACTCGATCGCGTATTTCCGCGGCCACTATCTGCCGCGAACGGACGATTGGCTCGATTGGCGCGCGTCGCCGCTGCTCGCGCCGCGCCTGGCCGGGCTGCCGCCGGCGTTTGTGCTCACTGCGGGCTTCGATCCGCTGCTGGACGAAGGCCGCGCGTACGCCGAGCGCCTAGCGAAGGAAGACGTCGAAGTGGCGTACCGGGAATATTCGGACATGGTTCACGGTTTCATCCTTTTCGGCGGCGTGCTGCAGACCGCGAACGCCGCGGTGGAGGAATCTTGCGGGCGCCTGCGCGCCGCCTTCGAGACGCCGGCATGAGCGCGACGCCGGCCTTGCGCCACGGCGGCACGATCCTCGCCGATGCACTTGCGGCGCACGGCGTGAGACTCGCCTTCGGTGTCCCGGGCGAGAGCTTTCTTCCCGTGCTGGATGGACTGCACGACGTGCGCGAGCGCTTGCGCTTCGTCATCTGCCGGCAGGAGGGCGGCGCCTCCTACATGGCGGATGCCTATGCCAAGCTCACCGCAGAACCCGGAGTGCTGTTCGTGACGCGCGGCCCAGGCGCCACCAACGGCTCGGTGGGCGTACACACGGCGATGCAGGACTCCTCGCCGATGGTGATCTTGGTCGGCCAGGTGGGCACCGACATGGCCGAGCGCGAGGCGTTCCAGGAGATCGATTTCCGCCGCATGTATGGGCCCCTCACCAAGTGGGTGGGCCAGATCGATCGTGTAGAGCGCATTCCGGAGTATGTCAGCCATGCCTTCCACACCGCGATGGCCGGACGGCCCGGGCCGGTGCTGCTGGCGTTGCCGGAAGACATGCTGTACGGCGAGGCGGCGGTGAGAGATGCGCCGCACTATCGTACGGTGCGCCCAGGGCCGTCACCGCGTGACCTCGAAGAACTCGAGCGCCTGCTTGCCGCGGCGGTGCGCCCCTTGGTCGTCGCCGGCGGCGGTGGCTGGACGCTCGAGGCGATGGATGACCTCAGGAATTGGGTTGAATCCGCGGGTGTGCCGCTCGCCTGCTCCTTTCGCCGTCAGGACTATTTCGACAACCGGCACCCCAGCTTTGCGGGCGACATCGGCATCGGCATCAATCCGAAGCTGGCGCAGCGCGTGAAGGACGCGGACCTGCTGCTGGTGATCGGCGCCCG
Organism: Betaproteobacteria bacterium; assembly: GCA_004298295.1. Taxonomy (GTDB): domain Bacteria; phylum Pseudomonadota; class Gammaproteobacteria; order Burkholderiales; family SG8-39; genus 2-02-FULL-66-14. The sequence continues at coordinate 2,143 of SCUH01000005.1, forward strand.
ACTGGGTGAGATCACCACCAGCGGCTACACGCTGCTCGACGTCCCCGTGCCCAGGCAGACCTTGGCGCACGTGCACGCGGGCGCCGAGGAACTCGGCCGCGTGTATGCCGCGAAGCTGCCAATCAATTCCGGCATGGCGCAGTTCGTCGCGGCGCTCAAGGCGCTGCGCGTGAACGGCGGGCACTGGCGCGACTGGACGCGCGCTGCGCGCGCCGACTATGAAGCGTGGGCCGTGCCGCGGACCATGCCCGGTCCGGTGCAGCTCGGCGAAATCGCAGCGTGGCTCTCGGAGACGCTGCCGGAAGACGCCATCGTCTGCAACGGTGCAGGCAATTTCGCGGTCTGGCTCAACCGCCATTTCTGCTATAAGCGCGGCCGCACGCAACTGGCGCCGACCAGCGGTTCGATGGGTTACAGCGTGCCCTCGGCGGTCGCGGCGGCGATCGCATTTCCGCAGCGTACCGTCGTCTCGTGGGCGGGCGACGGCGACTTTCTGATGAACGGCCAGGAGCTCGCCACCGCAGCGCAGTACGGCGCCGCGCCGATCCTGGTCGTGGTCAACAACGGCATGTACGGGACGATCCGCATGCACCAGGAGCGGGAGTACCCGGCGCGGATCTCCGGCAGCGAGTTGCAGAACCCGGATTTCGCGGCCTACGCGCGCGCCTTCGGCGGACACGGCGAACAGGTGGAGGCGACGGCGCAGTTCGCGCCTGCCTTCGAACGCGCGCGCGCCTCGGGCAAGCTCGCCGTGATCGAGGTCCGGATCGATCCCGAGGCGATCACCCCAAACACCACGCTGAGCGCGCTGCGCGCGGCGTCGCTCGATCGGAAGCGCTAGCCCAACCCTCTTTTGGGTCGCGGTTCGCCTACGGCCGCCAGTTCGCAACCAGAGTGACAAACGGCGGGACCGCTGCGTTGGCATATAGGCGCCCACCGTGGTCGCGCCAGAGCTGCTGCGCAGCGTCGCTCTGGGTGGAGGCGTGCCCGCCGACCAAACCTGCGAGTAGCACGAATCGCGCCCAGGTCTCGCCTTCCAGGGGGCTGCCGTCGAGCAAGGCGCGCGCCAGCTGCAACATTCGCGCTGCATCGCGCTGCGCAATTGCTGAGTACAGCTCGAACCTCTGACGCACTGCGAGGGCCATGTCGCGCGGCGCGCAGCCGGTCCACCGCGGCTCGACCCAGAGCGAACGGCGCTTCTCGGGCCCGAGGTGCGCCAGCGTCAGCTCGGCGGCGAAATGCAGCTGGACCAGTGATTGCGGCGAGGGATCTGCGGCGCACAGGACGCGCTGCGGCTTGAGCGTCAGCAGTGTCGCGCGCAGATCGGCATCGGCGACCCGGGAAGCGTCGCTGGCAGCGTCCAGCAAGACCCGATGCAGCTCGAGCGCATGGTTCTGCGGCAGCAGGCGGCTCGAGGCAGCGAGGGGCACCGGGGCCGAAAGAAATGCGGGCTCGACCCCGGCCAGCATCTCGTTGACCGGTACCGAAGCCAGTGCGAGCTGCGGTAGCGCATAGGCGCTGAGCGAGGCGAAGCGCGCGCGTCCGGACTCGAGCTGCACGTAGGGCCTGAAATCCGAGTTCACGGGGGCTGCGAAGGGCGCGAACAATTGCAGGACGCGGCGGCGATTGCCCAGGCGGCGCACGGCGAGATGCTCCGGCCCGGTGACGCCGATCCGCGCGAGTTGCTGCAGGAACGCGGGTTCGCGCTGCGGCAAGCCCTGCAGGCGCGGCACCCGTCCCTCGCTCACCGCAACGGCGATCAGGTCCCCACGGCTGGCTTCCCAGACCTCGAAGTCCTGAAAGTTTTCCGCCAGCGCCGCGAATACCGAGCCGAGCAGGCGGTCGTCGAACTCGTAGTGGTGCAGCCACTGGACGAACAACCCCTGCGGCGCAAGATGGCGCTTGATGTCGCGGTAGAACTCGGTCGTGAACAGGCTTGCGACACCGTTGACCCAGGGATTCGAGGGTTCCGAGATGATCACGTCGTAGCGTCGCGCGTGGCGCGCAAAGTAGCTTTTCGCGTCCTCGTAGTGCACCTGGCTGCGCGGATCGTTGAACGGCCGCCGCACGCGCGCGGCGAAACTGCGCGCCCCGGCGACCATGGCCGGTTCGATCTCGACCGTGTCGAGCACCTTGGGTGCGCCGTGCGCCAGCACGACTTCCGCCGTGAGGCCCGAGCCGAAGCCGATGTTGGCGATGGCGCGGGCATCGGGCTTGAGCACGAGCGGCAGCGCGCCGAGCAGCACCATGGTGTACTCGTCCTCGATCGGCGGCAGCGATGGATCGAGCCGCATCGCGGCGTCCGGCTTACCGTTGGTCGTGATGCTGACCACCGCGTCGTTGGTGACGCGCACCGCGACTGAAGCGGTCTTGCCGTCGCGATAGAACGCCACCCGTTGTCGCTCCGGCAGCGCCTTGCCGTAGCGGAACACGCCCGAGGACAGGCGCTCCGGGTCGAGCACCGCGGCGCGCGCGCTGAGCGTCGCAGCCAGCATGCCGATGATGACCGCGGCGAAGCCCTCGGCGCGCTGCCGGCGCGCGCCCGAGGCGCGCAACAGCCAGGCGCCCAGCAGCATGTCGAGCACCGCGCCGAGGATCAGCGCGAGCTTGAGGCCCACGCCGGGCAACAAGAGGTGAACCGTAATCAGCACCCCCGCGATCGCCCCCAGCGTGTTGGCGGCATAGACCTGTCCGATGGCGCGCTCGCCGTGGCCGCCGCGCAGCAGCGCGTAGGTGAACAGCGGCAGCGTCACGCCTGCGAGAAAAGTTGCGGGCAGCATGACCGCAAACGCGATGGCGTGGCTGAACAGGTTGAAGAGGGGATAGGCAGCAGCCTCGTGACGGAGCACCGCGAGCGCCCATTCCATCCAGTCGAAACTGAAGTGATAGACGTAAAGCGTCGCGAGCGCCGCAAGTCCCATGCCGAGCTGCACCAGGCCGCCGAAACGCAGCGGGTTCTGCAGCCGGTCGATGCGTTTGCGCGCCCACAGCCCCCCGAGCGCCAGGCCGGTGATGAAGGCCGAGAGCATCAGTTCGAAGGCCTGGAACGACGCGCCGAGCACCAGCGAGAGCATGCGGATCCAGACGATCTCGTAGACGAACGACGCCGCGCCGGTGATGAAGGCCGCCGCGAGCAGCAGCCGCACGATGCGGCGATCCGCGGCCGGCACGCCCGCCGCGGGCAGCGGCGTGAGGGCGCCCGGTTCGCCACCGCGCGCGAGCCACAGGACGGTTGCCGCCAGCGCGAGATTCACCGCGCCGCCGAAGCGCATGGTGCCGGGAAGTCCGAGCCAGGCGAGCAGCCAGAAGCCCGCGGCGAGAGCGCCGATCGCAGCGCCGATGGAGTTGGTGAAGTACAGCAGCGCCAGGTGATGCCCGCTCGCGTCGGGGCCGCGCCGGATCACGGCGCCGCTCATCAATGGAAAGGTCATGCCGAGCAGCACCGTCTGCGGCACGATCAGCAGTGCGCACAGCGCGTACTTATAGGCTTCCACCGCCTCCGGCGAGCCCAACGCGGGGATCACGCTGTCGAGCGAGGCTTGCGTGAGCCAGGCGAACACCGGATGGAATGCGAGTGCCGCGAGACCGATCGCCACTTCGACCCAGCCGTACACGGCCAGGAGATTGCGCAGGCGTGCACTCCAGCGGCTTGCGAGCCAGGCGCCGAGCGCCATGCCGCCCATGAAGGCAGCGAGGACGAACGACTGCGCGAACGCGGCAGCGCCGAGGAACAGTTTGAGGTAGTGCGACCAGAGCGACTCGTAGATCAGGCCGGTGAAACCCGATAGCGCGAACAGGGCGAACAGCGCCCGGACATCCAGGCCTGCCGGGAAACGCACGTCAGCCCTGGCGCGGCGGCGGCTCGCCGGCGGCGTACAGGAACACGGCGCAGGTATCGAGCTTGCCGAGCTGCGCCCGCCGTGCGGCCTGATACTGGCTGCGCACCAGCGCGGCGATCGGCGCCGGACGGTCGAGTTCACCGGCGAGGGCGAGGAAGTAACGCAGGTCCTTGTCCATCAGATCGAGCTGGAACTGCGGCGTGAAGTCACGCTTGAACGTCTTGGGCAGCTTGGACTTGAGCAGGCGCGATCCCGCGGCGCCCTCGCCCAGGATCTCGAGCGCCGCGGCGCGCTCCAGCCCGGCCGCTTCGGCCACCTGCGCGGCCTCCGCCAGCGCCGCGGTCGTGATCCCGGAAAGCATGTTGTTGACGAGCTTGATGGTGGCGCCGGCGCCCGCCGCGCCCATGTGCCTGGCGATGCGCCCCATCGCGGCGTACAGCGGCTGCGCCTGGCCGAAGGCCGCGGCGTCGCCCCCCGCCATGAAGACGAGTTCGCGATTCTGCGCCTGTGCGAGCGAGCCGGAGACCGGACTGTCGAGGTAGGCGCAGCCCCGCGCGGCGGCGGCGGCCGCGACTTCGCGCGCCATCGCGGGAGTGTTGGTGCTGGAATCGACGATGACCGTTCCAGGCGCAGCCCCGGCGAGCACCCCCTGCAGGCCGAGCATCACCGCGCGCGTCGCCACGTCGTCGGCGACCATCGAGCAGACGAATTGCGCGCCCTGCGCGGCGGCGGCGGGCGTGTCGCAGACGGTGGCGCCCCTGGCGGCGGCCGCCGCCGTCCTGGCGCGATCGCGATTGAACACGCGCAGCGCGAAACCCGCCGCGAGCAGGTTGAGCGCCATGCGCGAGCCCATCGCGCCCAAGCCGATGAATGCCACGGTCGTCATGTGCAAATCCCTTCAGTGCTGCAGGATCTTGGACAGGAACAGCTGTGCGCGCTCCGAGCGCGGCGTGCCGAAGAACTCCTCTTTCGGCGCATCTTCCACGATCCGGCCGCTGTCCATGAAGATGACGCGGTGCGCGACCTTGCGCGCGAACCCCATCTCGTGCGTCACCACCATCATGGTCATGCCTTCCTGCGCCAGCTCGACCATCACGTCGAGCACTTCGTTGATCATCTCGGGGTCGAGCGCGGAAGTCGGCTCGTCGAACAGCATCGCAATCGGGTCCATGCACAGCGCGCGCGCGATCGCCACGCGCTGCTGCTGGCCGCCGGAGAGGTTGCCCGGGAACTTGTCCTTGTGCGCGGACAGGTCGACGCGCTCGAGCAGTTTGAGCCCCTTCGCCACGGCGGCGTCCTTCTGGCGATTGAGCACCTTGATCTGCGCCAGCGTCAGGTTTTCGGTCACGGTCAGGTGCGGAAACAGCTCGAAGTGCTGGAACACCATGCCGACGCGCGAGCGCAGTTTCGGCAGATCGGTCCTGGGGTCGCCGACCGAAATGCCGTCCACCAGGATTTCGCCCTCCTGGAACGGCTCGAGCGCATTGACGCACTTGATGAGCGTCGATTTGCCGGAGCCGGAAGGGCCGCACACCACCACCACCTCGCCCTTCTGCACTTCGGTCGAGCAGTCGGCGAGCACCTGGAAGGCGCCGTACCACTTGCTGACGTTCTTGACGGAGATCATCGGACCCTCTAGCGGACGACGGCGATGCGGCCTTGCAGGCTGCGCACGTAATAGGAGGCGGCGAAGCTGATGACGAAGTACACCAGGGCGACGAAGCTGTACATCTCGACCAGGCGGTAGTCGCGGTTGGCGACCTTCGCCGCGGCGCCGAGGAAGTCGGTGGCCGAAATCACGTACACGAGCGAAGTGTCCTGGAACAGGATGATGGTCTGCGTGAGCAGCACCGGCACCATGTTGCGGAACGCCTGCGGCAGGACGATGTGGCCCATGGTCTGCCAGTAGTTGAGGCCGAGCGCAAGGCTCGCCGCGACCTGGCCGCGCGCGATCGACTGGATCCCGGCGCGCATGATCTCGCAGTAGTAGGCCGCCTCGAACATGGTGAAGGTGATGACCGCCGACCAGAAGGCGCCGACCTTGATCGGGGTCTTTTCGCCGATGACCCAGGCGCCGATGTAGGGCACGAGGAAGAAGAACCAGAAGATCACCAGCACCAGCGGCACCGAGCGCATCAGGTTGACGTACGCGCCCGCGACCCAGGCGAGCGGCTGAAACGACGCCAGGCGCATCATCGCCAGCAGCGTGCCGAACACGATGCCGCCGGCCATCGCCATCAGGGTGAGCGTGACGGTGAACGTCATGCCGTCGCGAAACAGGTACCAGACCGAGCGCTGGATGACGTCGAAGTCGAAGCCGCTCATCGCGCGCCACGCACCCTACTGCGCTCCCGCACCCTGCGCGGTGATCAGCCCGGGCACCCGCACCTTGCGTTCCAGCGCGCGCATCCCGAGCACCACCACCAGGTTGGTGAGCAGATAAATGGCCGTGGCGGCGGCGAACGCCTCGAACACCTGGAAGCTGAACTCCTGCATGGCACGCGCGCGGCCCGTGAGCTCGAGCAGTCCGATGGTGAGCGCAACCGAGGAGTTCTTGATGATGTTCATGAACTCCGAGGTGAGCGGCGGCAGCATGATGCGCATGACCATCGGCAGGATGACGTAGCGGTAGGTCTGCAGCAGGCTCAAACCGAGCGCGGTGCCGGCCATGCCCTGGCCGCGCGGCAGGGACTGTATGCCGGCGCGCACCTGCTCGGCCACGCGCACCGAGGTGTAGATGCCCAGGCAAAGCACCGCCGGCACGTAGGAGCCCCAGGGCGGTGGCATCTGCTTCATCCAGTCGCCCAACCCGGTCGGCAGCACCTCCGGGAGCACGAAGAACCAGAGAAACATCTGCACGATCAAGGGGACGTTGCGGAAGACTTCGACGTAGGCGTTGCTCAGCCGCACGATCCACTTCAGCGGCGTGGTGCGCAGCGTGCCGACCACCAAGCCGATGGCGAGCGCGATGACCCAGGCGGCGAGCGCCGTGGCGAGCGTCCAGCCCAGACCGACCACCAGGTACTGAAGGTAGCTGCCGCTGCCGCCCGGCTCAGCCTGTAGCAGGATGCCCCAGTTCCAGTTGTAGTTCATTTCAGCTCGCCAGAAACGGCAAGCGCGCGTTCAGCGGACGGCGCTCCGCTGCAACGCGCGCTGCAGGGCGCCGTTTGCCCGGCGCCTATTTGTAAACGGCCGGGTCGCCCGAGTCGGTCGGCTTGGCAACCACCTTCTTGAACGAGTCGCTCATGGGCACGTTGAGGTTGATTCCCTTGGGCGGCACCGGCTTCAGGAACCACTTGTCGTAGATGGCGTTGATCTGGCCGGACCTGTAGACATTGCTCATCGCGGCGTCGACCACCTTCTTGAAGGCGGCGTCGTCCTTGCGCACCATGATGCCGTAGGGTTCGACCGACAGCGCCTCCATGGAGATCAGGTAATCGCCGGGTGCGCGCGACTGCGAAACCAGGCTGTAGAGCAGGATGTCGTCCATGACGAACGCCACCGCGCGCCCGGTCTCGACCATCTGGAAGGCTTCCGGATGGCCGTTCGCCGAGATGATGTTCATGCCCATGTTCTGCGCGGCGTTGATCTCGGTGATCTGCTTGATGTTGGTCGTGCCGGCCGTCGAGACGACCGTCTTGCCCTTGAGGTCGGCGAGCGATCGGATATTGGACGATTTCTTCGACACCCAGCGATTGGCGGTGACGAAATGCGTCATGGTGAACCACACCTGCTTCTGGCGGTCGAGGTTGTTGGTGGTCGAGCCGCATTCCAGGTCGATGGTGCCATTGGCCATCAACGGGATGCGGTTGGCGGAGGTCACGAGCTGGTACTTGACGTCGATCTTGGGCATTTTCAGTTCGGCCTTCACCGCATCCACGATCCGCAGGCACAGGTCCATGGCGTAGCCGACCGGCTGCTGCTTGTCATCGTAGTAGGAGAACGGCACCGAGGCGTCGCGGTGGCCGATGGTGATGCTGCCGCTGTCCTTCACCTTCTTCAGCGTGCCTTCCTGCGCGGCGGCCGGCAGCGCGATCGCGGCGGCGGCGAGCAGGACACCTGCATGGCGGGCAAAATTCATCGCAATCCTCCTTGGATAGGTCGGCCATTCTCGGAAACCCCCTACAGCGTGTCAAGCGTGCGGCCTACAATGCGGACCGGGGTCC
>SCUH01000068.1 GCA_004298295.1 Betaproteobacteria bacterium
GATGCGCTTGGCGCGCTGCAGGCGGTTCGCACCGACGTGCGTGCCGACCAGCACGACGAGCGCCTGCCCGATGGCGAACACGAGCGGGATCTGCAGCAGTTCCAGGCGGATGCCCACGCCATAGCCGGCCAGCGCGGCGGTGCCATAGCGGCCGACCAGCCCCGTGAGGATCACCGCGGTGAGCACCGTCTGCAGCGCCGACAGGGAGGAGACCGCGCCGACGCGCAGGATCTCGCGAAACAGCCGCGCTTGCAGGCGCAGCTCGGCGCGCGCCGGACGCAGCGGACTCCGCCAGATGTAGATCCCGGTCACGACCGAGGCGCACCCGGCCGCGACCAGGTACGCGACGGCCGCGCCGGCAATGCCGAGCTGCGGCAGCGGGCCGAGGCCGAGCACTAGAGCGGCAGCGAGCGGCACGTGCAGGCATGCGGCGACGATCAGCGCCAGCGCCGGCACCAGCGTGTTGCCGCTGCCGCGCAGGATGCTGGCGAAGGTGTTGGCGAGCCACACCAGCACGGCGCCGCAAAAGAGCACGTCGGAATAGGCGAGCGCGTAACCGATCACCGCGCCGCGCGCACCGAGCAGCGCGTAGATCCCGCGCCCGAGCGTCAGCAGCAGCAGGGTGAAAAGCAGGCTCATGCCGAGCGCGAGCGCGACGCCGTGAACCACCAGCAGGCGCGCCTGGTGGGCGTTGCCCGCGCCGAGGGCACGCGCCACGGCCGACGAAATGCCGCCGCCCATCGCCCCGGCGGACAACATCTGCAACAGCATCACCAGCGGAAACACCAGCGCCAGACCGGCCAGCGCCTCGGTGCCCAGGCGCCCTACGAAATAGGTGTCGCTGATCGAGACCGCCGACTGCGTGATGACGAGCAGCGCGCCCGGCGCCGACAGCCGCAGGAGCGTCGGCAGAATCGGCGCTTCCAGCAGGTGGCGCGCGCGCTCAGTACTCACCGCGCGAGCCTAACGCAAGAGGCGCGCGCCCGGGCGGCGCTTTCACTCTCTTGCCGGCAACACCCTGGGGAAGATGAGCGCCGCGCCCCAGCCGAGCAGAACGCCCAGCGTATTGGCCCCCATGTCCGACCACTCGAAGCTGCGAAAGCCGCCCGCGTCCTGGAGGAATTCCAGCGCGATACCCATGGCGACGAAGGCCATGGCAAAGGCGATCAGCGTCGCGCGGCGCGCGTAGAGCTGGCAGAACCAGAACATCAGCGTGCCGTACGCAGCGAGGTGACCGAGCTTGTCGCCGAGCGTGACGTCGAGTTTCGGCGGCGAGTGCGTGAGCGAGAGCCAGACGACCGCGGCGACCATCAGCCAGCCCACCGCCAGGGCGAGCTTGCGCATCAGAAAAGCTCCAGCTGCCCGTCGACCGACGGCGGCCGGAAGCGCGTGCACTCGAGCGGCTCTTCGCCGCGGCGCTTCCGGTTCAGCCCGAATCTGCGGCAGGCGACCTTGAACCGGTCCGCGATCAGCTCGGCGTAAGTCCCCGTGCCCGTCATGCGCGTGCCGAAGCTGGGGTCGTTTTCGCGCCCGTCTCGCAGCTGGCGCACGATGCTCATGACGTGACCGGCGCGCTGCGGATAGTGCGCCGCGAGCCACTCCTTGAAAAGCGGCCTGACTTCGTGCGGCAGTCGCATCAGGATGTAGCCGGCGGTGCTCGCGCCCGCCGCGGCCGCGGCCTCCAGCACTTCCTCGATCGACTTGTCGGTGAGCGCGGGTATCACCGGCGCCACCATGACGCCGCACGGCACGCCCTCGCGCGCGAGCGTGCGCAGCACATCGAGCCGCCGCTGCGGGCTCGCCGCGCGCGGCTCCACCCGCCGCGCAAGTCCCCGGTCGAGCGTATTGATCGAGACGAACACCTGGACCAGGTTCCTGCGCGCCATCGGCGCGAGCAGGTCGAGATCGCGCTCGACGAGCGCCGACTTGGTGACGATCGAGAACGGATGCTCGCAGGCCGCGAGCACTTCCAGGATCTCGCGCATGATGCGGTGACGGCGCTCGATCGGCTGGTAGCAGTCGGTGTTGGTGCCGAAGGCGATCGGCTTCACCTCGTAGCCGGGCTTCGAGAGCGCCTGCCTCAGAAGTTCTGCCGCGTTGGTCTTGGCGAAGAGCTTGGTCTCGAAATCGAGACCGGGGGAAAGCTCGAGGTAGGCGTGGCTTGGCCGCGCGTAGCAGTTGTGATTCACGACTCCGTTTGCAATGAAATCCTCGGTTTGCGTCGTGATGTCGTAGAGCCGCATCGATTGGCCCAGCGGCTCGATGCTCGCGACCGCCAGGTTTGCCTCGCTCTTCACCGCCTGGCCCGATAGGTCCCGCTTGCGCGTGATCGCCGGGTCCACGGTGTGGAAGAATCTGAGATGCTCCCGCAGTCCGCCGCGCAGGCGCACGACGGCGACCGGCTTGCTCCTGTCCGGCCGGGTGCGCTCCAGCACGTACCGGAACCGGAGATCACGCAGGCAGGATTCGATCCAGGCGACGATCTCGCGATCCGTGTTGCTGATGCGCAGGATCCCGCTGCCGTAACTGCCTTCGGCGTCGAAGATTCCCGCGAGAAATCCGGCCGCCCATTCGGGCGAGGGCGCGCGAGGCCGGTCGATGAGCTCGCGGATATCCGCCACTTGCGTCCGGCCGCTCGCCCTGATCGCATGCATCGCACGGCGTCCGGCTGTTGCCTGCTGGAAGACGAACTGCTGCGTGGGAATGCGCCAGTCGCGCAGATATTCTTCGGTGCGCAGCAGCGCCTCATCGTCGCACAATGCCAGTCGGAATCGATGCTGGTCGCCGCTGATTCGGCCGACGCGCTCGTAGCGGTAGGAACGGAGCAGGGCGTCGCCGCGGATCATCCCGCAGAGGTAGCCAAGCCGGTAATTCCCGTTCTGCTGCACGGGATTTGCGAAGGCGCCCGTGCCCATCAGCTTGTTGCGCGTCGTCAGATGCGGCCGGCGCGCGTCGCCGCTTCCTGCCCCGGTCGTGTGCTTCCAGCCGCGTTCGGTGAGGAACCTGTGATCCGGTCCGGTGACGAGAGACGTGCCGTCCTGCAGCGTGATCCTAAACGCCGGCTTGATGACACTCCAGTGCGCCAGAACGCGCGACTTCACGTACCTCCGGTACCAGCCTTCGCGGATCGTGCCGTAAATCGCGTCGCCTGCACGCACGTCGGCCAGGGCTTTCGTGCCGCCATTTGCCATCAGAATCTTGGTGTCACCGGAGAGGCAATAGACACAGCCATGATCGCAACCCCGGTACGGATTGATCGAGCGCTCGAACGGGATGTCGGGCGAATCGTTGGTGGCGATGATCGAGCGCGCGCGCTCCAGCGTGACGCGCGTTTCGAGCGGCGCCGCCGGCTCGTCATCGCGCGTCCAACCGTCGTCGAAGGCTTCGCGCGCATCGGGCTCGAAGCGTCCCGCGACGCGCGAGCGCGCGCCGCGCAGGAAAAGCGTTTCGCCTTTCGCGTCTCGCGCCGCCGCCCCAGCCGCTACAATCGACTTCGCCACCCTCGTACTGTATACATGGACAGTATCCACCGCAATGTTGCCCTGCTCGCCGCCTGCCAGGCGATGCTGCTGGCGGTCAACTCGACGCTGATCGCGATCAACGGTTTGGCCGGGCTTGCGCTCGCCCCCGCAGCGTCGCTCGCCACGCTGCCGGTGACCTGCTGGGTGATCGGCGGCGCGCTCACCACGGCTCCGGCGTCGCTGTACATGAAGCGCGTCGGCCGCCGCGAGGGTCTGCTGCACGGCGTCGCGGCGGGCATCATCGGCGTCCTGATCTGTGGGGCCGCGGTTTACGTGCAGAGCTTCTGGCTGCTGTGCGCAGGCACGCTGGCGATGGGCGGCTCGAACGCGTTCGGCCAGTACTACCGCTTCGCCGCCGCCGACGCCGCGAGCCCCGCGTTCCGGCCGACCGCGATCTCGCTCGTGCTGGCGGGCGGCCTGGTGGGCGGAATTCTCGGCCCGGCGACGAGTCGCATCACGGTCGATGCGCTCGGACCCCGCTTCATGGGCGCGTATCTGGCGCTGATCGGGTTCATCCTGATTGCCATCCTGTTGCTGCGCGCGACGCGCCTGCCGGAGCCGCCCGCGGCGCACGCCGGCGCGGGCGGCAGGCCGCTCGGCGCGATCGCGCGCCAGCCGAAATTCGTCGTCGCGGTGCTGTGCGGCGCGATCAGCTATGGCGTCATGAACTTCCTCATGACGTCCACGCCGCTCGCGATGGGCGCCTGCGGCCACCCCTACGGCGAGGCGGCGTTCGTGATCGCGGCGCACGTCGTCGGCATGTTCGCGCCGTCCTTTTTCACCGGCACGCTGGTCGCCCGGCTCGGCGTGCTGCCGGTGATGTTCGCGGGTGCCGTGCTCAAGGTCGCGGCGATCGCTGTCGCGCTCGCGGGCGTCGCGGTGGCGCACTTCCTGTGCGCCCTGGTGCTGCTCGGCGTGGGCTGGAACTTTCTCTACATCGGCGCCACGACGCTGCTCACCGAAACCTATCGGTCCGAGGAGCGCGCCCTCGCGCAAGGCGCGAACGAGTCGGCCATCTTCGCGATGATGGCAATTTCATCCTTTATTTCCGGGCTGACCGTCGCCGGCGCCGGCTGGGAGCGGGTGAATCTGGGGGCCTTGCCGCTGGTGGGCGTGATGCTGGCGGCCCTGGCGTGGCTCGCCTGGCGCACCCGGGTGCGCCCCGGCACGGCGGCGGCCTGAGGCGATGCGCGCTCCCGCTACGCCCGGCATGCGGCTCGAGGAAGTCGATACGCCCGCGCTCGTGATCGAGCTCGATGCCTTCGAGCGCAACCTGCGGCGCCTCGGCGAAGCCGTTGCTGGCAGGGTGCGCGTGCGCGCGCACGCCAAGACCCACAAATGCGCCGAGATCGCGCGCCGGCAAGTCGCGGCGGGCGCGGTGGGCGTGTGCTGCCAGAAAGTTTCCGAGGCCGAGGCGATGGTGGCGGGCGGTGTAGGCGACGTGCTGGTGTCGAACGAAGTGGTCGGTGCGGCGAAGCTTGCGCGCCTCGCCGAACTCGCGCGGCGCGCGCGCATCGGCGTGTGCGTGGACGACGCGCGCAATGTCGCGGAGCTCGATGCGGCCTGCGCCGCGGCCGGCACGCAACTCGATGTCTATGTCGAAGTCGATGTCGGCGCGCGCCGCTGCGGCGTCGCGCCGGGAAGGGCTGCCGTGGCGCTGGCGCGCGAAGTCGCCGCGCGCGCCAGTCTGCGCTTCGCCGGCCTGCAGGCCTACCACGGGGCGGCGCAGCACCTGCGGTCCATGGCCGAACGGCGCGCGGCCATTGAGCTCGCCGCCGCGGCCGTGCGCGGGACGCGCGCGCAGATCGAAGCGGCAGGCATTCCTTGTCCCCGCGTCACCGGCGCCGGCAGCGGCAGTTTCATGTTCGAAATCGAGAGCGGTGTCTTCGACGAGATTCAACCGGGTTCCTACGTCTTCATGGACGCCGACTACGCGCGCAACGAGTGGGCTGCGCCCCTGCCGCGCTTCGAACACGCGCTGTTCGTGCTCGCGACGGTGATGAGCCGCCCGGTGCCGGAGCGCGCGGTGGTGGACGCCGGCCTCAAGGCCTCGAGCGTCGATTCGGGGTTGCCGCTCCTCTGGCAGCGCCCGGGACTCACCTGCGTGCGCGTCTCCGACGAGCACGGCGTGATCGAGATCGCACCGAGCGCTGCGGCGCCCGCGCTCGGCGAGAAACTGCTGCTCGTGCCGGGGCATTGCGATCCCACGGTCAACCTGTACGACCGCTATGTCTGTGTGCGCGGCGGGCAGGTCGAGGCGCTCTGGCCGATCGAGGCACGCGGCGCGGTGTATTGAGGTGAGCCGATCGAAGCCGCCGCAATACGGCTGGCTGGTGGTGGCGGCCGCCTTCGACGCGTTGGGCAGCTACGACGCACCCATCCTCGCTGCGGCCATTCTGTCCTTCGCGGGTGCCGCGGGCGCGTACGCAATGCGCGGCGCGCGCCCGCTGTCAGCGTGACGCGCAGCGCGATCGAACGTCTCGGGCGGCGTGTGCTGCGCCGGCCGCCGGCGCTCAGCGTGAGCGAGTCGCGCGGGGTACGCACGCTGCACGTCGGCGGCGAGGCGATCCAGAGCGCCATGCGCCTCGACGATCCGCACGCGCTCGTCCTCGACTACACGCGCTGCATGATGGCGTTCCTGCTGTTTCACCCCGAGCCGCGCGAAATCCTGATGATCGGGCTGGGCGGGGGCTCGCTCGCCAAGTTCGTGCACCGCAACCTGGGCGGCGCACGGACCCGCGTCGTGGAGCTCGACGCGCGCATCGTGGCGGTGGCGAGGAGCCTGTTTCACCTGCCGCCGGACGACGCGCGGCTCAGCGTCGAGACCGGCGACGGGGCCGAAGCGCTGGCGCCGGAATGTGCCGACGTGCTGATGGTGGACGGCTTCGACGACGAATCGCTCCCCGGGGCGCTCGTGTCGCAGGCGTTCTTCGATGCCGCGTGGGGCGCGCTTGCCGATGCGGGCGTGCTGGCGATGAACCTGATGAGCGATGATCCGCAGCTCGATCGCGTGCTGCGGCGCATGGAAGCCGCGTTCGGCGGCGCCGTGGTGTGCATGCCGGCGCTCTCCGACCCGAACGTGATCGCGTTCGCGCTCAAGGACGCGCCGAAGACAATTTCCTGGCAGACGCTGCGCGTGCGCGCCGAGCGGCTGCAGGCACGTCACGGCTTGCCGTTCGCGCGCTACGTCGGCCAGTTGCGGCGCATGAACGCCGGCAGCGCCGCGGAGCTGACCCTCGTTCCGGAGCCGCTGCCATGAGCCTGTCGCCTGCGGAGATCGCGGCGCTCGCCGGCATCGCCTTTCTCGGCGGGGTGATCTTCGGCATCACCGGCTTCGGTGCCGCGCTGGTCACCATCCCGCTCGCAACGCACCTCGTGTCGCTGCCGTTCGCGCTCGCCCTGTTCGTGCTGATGGACCTGGTGAATGCCGCGCGCATCGGCCTCGAGAATCCGCGCCTCGCGGTGCGCAGCGAATGGCAGCGGCTCGTGCCGACCATCGTGCTGGGGACCGTGGCGGGCGTGACGCTGCTGGTCAGCCTGCCGCGGCAGGCGGCGACGCTCGCGCTCGGCGTGTTCGTGATCGCTTTCGCGCTGTACGGCCTGGCGCGCCATCCCGAGGATGCGCTGCGGCTCGGAAGGCGATGGGCCTATGTCGCGGGCTTTGCCGGCGGCGTGACGAGCACGCTGTTCGGCGCCGGCGGACCGCCCTACGCGATGTACCTCTCGCACCGCGGCCTGGCGAAGGCGCAGTTCCGCGCCACGCTGGGATTCGCGACACTCACCAGCATCTCGCTGCGCGCCGCTGCGTTCCTCGTCACCGGAATCCTGCTCGAGGCCGAAGTCTGGCTCTGCGCGGCGGCCGTCGTGCCGGCGGGTCTCGCCGGCCTTTGGGCGGCGGGGCACCTGTTCCGCCGCATCTCGCGCGCAACGCTGATGCGCGCGGTGTCGCTGATGCTGCTCGCGAGCGGCGCCTCGCTCGCACTGCGCGCGCTGGCGTGAGTCCCGCTACTTGAGGTGCTTGCCGAGGAAAGCCATCGTCCGCTTCCAGGCGAGTTCCGCCAGCGCGGCGTCGTACTTGAGGAACGGCAGGTTCTTCGAGTCCGCCGTCTCGTTGGCGAAGGCGTGTTTTGCGTTGTAGCTGTGGAACTCGAAATTCACCTTGGCCGCGCGCAGCTTCGCCTCCAGCGTGGCGACATTGGCGTACGCGAAGGCGGCGTCGTCGGTCGCCCAGTGCGCCAGCAGCGGCGCCCTGATCTTCGACGCATCGACGTACTCGAGCGGCGGGTAGCCGTACCAGACCACGCCCGCATCGGCCTCGGGAACGTTCACGGCCGCCAGCAGCGTGAGCGCGCCACCCATGCAGAATCCCGTCACGCCGACCTTCCGGCTGCCCGTGGTCTTCAGATGCTGGACGGCGCCGCGCACGTCCTGGCCCGCCGCGTCGCCGAAATTGAGGTCGTTCATGAGGTGCTCGGCTTCGTTCGCCGCGAGCGCGACCTTGCCGCGATAAAGATCGGGCACCAGCGCGCGATAGCCGGCCGCAGCGAGCTTGTCGGCGACCCCCTTGATCTGGTCGTTGAGGCCCCACCACTCCTGGATCACCACCATGCCGGGGGCGGCGGCGCCCGCCGCCGGCTCGGCGAGATAGCCGTTGACGGCCCGGCCGTCGGGTCGCTTGTAGCCGATCATCTTGCCCATCGTCGTTCCTCCTCGGTTGAGCGTGACATTTGATCAAACACCGGCCCCGGATGCCAGCGGCTTCGCAGCCGCGGCTCCTATAATGGTGGCCCGCTCACCGGGTCCGCGTTCGATTCCATGTATCTGAATTACTTTGGCTTTGCCGAGGCGCCGTTTTCCATTGCGCCGGACCCGCGCTATCTGTACATGACGCGCAGCCACCAGGAGGCGCTCGCGCATCTGCTCTACGGCGTCAACGGCGATGGCGGGTTCGTGCTGCTCACCGGCGAGGTCGGCGCAGGCAAGACGACCGTATGCCGCTGCCTGCTCGAGCAGATTCCCGAGACCTGCGACGTGGCCTACATCTTCAATCCCAGGCTGACGGTCGAAGAACTGCTTTCCACCATCTGCGCGGAGCTGGGCATCGCGTATCCGCCCGGCAATGCCAGCATCAAGGTGTTCGTCGACTGCATCAACGCGCACCTGCTCGATGCCAATGCCAGAGGCCGCCACACGGTGCTGATCATCGACGAGGCGCAGAATCTCTCGGCCGATGTCCTCGAGCAGATGCGCCTGCTGACCAATCTGGAGACCAACCAGCGCAAGCTCCTGCAGATCATCCTGCTCGGCCAGCCGGAGCTGGCGCAGATGCTGGAGCGGCCGGCCATGCGCCAGCTGGCGCAGCGCATCGTGGCGCGCTATCACCTCGGCCCGCTGAGCAGGCCGGAAGTCGCGGCTTACGTGCGGCATCGCCTCGAGGTGGCGGGAACCGAACGGCAGCTGTTTCCCGAAGCGCTCGTGGGCCGTCTCTACCGCCTGAGCCAGGGCGTGCCCCGCGTCATCAACGTCATCTGCGACCGGGCGCTGCTGGGCGCGTACGTCCAGGGCAAGGAGCGAGTCGACGCAGCGACGCTCGCGCAGGCGGCACGCGAAGTCTTCGGACAGAAATCGGCGCGCCCGCGCGGGCTGCTGCGGGCGCTCACCGCAGTCCTGATCGTGACGGCCGGCGGCGCGATGGCGCTGGTGGCCTATCAGCGCGACCAATCGTCCATCGGCGAACCGGCTGCAGCACCCGCTGCGCGCGGCAAGGCTCCTTCGTTGGCAAGGGGGCCCGTGGCTGCCGATCCTTCGGGCGGTGCCGAGCGCGACGCGGCGCTCGCGGCTACGGCGGCGTGGCCGGCGAGTGTGCCGCGCGCGCGCAGCCGCGAGCTGGCGCAAGCGGCGCTCGTTCGGGCCTGGGGCCTGGACTACGGCGGCGGCGACGCCTGCCGGCAGGCCGAAGGCCTGGGTCTGCGTTGCCGCACAGCGCGCGGCGGACTGGCCGAGCTGCGCGAATTGAATCGGCCCGCGCTCATCAGCCTGCGCGACGAGCAGGGCGCGGAGTGGCAGGCGACGCTCATCGGGCTCGACGACAAGTCCGCGACGCTGGCGGTCGGCGGCGAAACCGTTCGCGTCGCACTGAGCGCCCTGGCGGCCCAATGGTCGGGACACTATGTCGTGCTGTGGCGAGTGCCGCCGCAGGTGCATGAGAACATCCAGTTCGGCCAGCGAGGGCCGGCGGTCGCCTGGCTGGACGCGCAGTTGGCGGATGGGCAGGCTGGTGCGTCGCCATCGGGCGGTGATCCGGTATTCGACGAGCGCCTCAGGCAGCGGGTGAAACAGTTCCAGCTTGCCCATGGACTGATTCCGGACGGCATCGTAGGTCTGCAGACCCTGGTACGCCTCAGCGGCGTTTCCGATCGCACGGCACCGAAGCTGCTGCGCGAGCGAGGGACTCCCTAGGCATGTCGTACATCCTCGATGCGCTCAGGAAATCCGATGCGCAACGCCGGCGCGGCGCAACGCCGCCACTGCTCGCGCCCTCGACGGAATCGGCGGCGCCTGCGCGTTCGCGGACTTTTGCCTACGGTCTGGTGGCAGCGGCGCTGCTTGCCGCCGGTCTGGTGATCGGTTCGCTGCGCCCGTGGCAGACCGAGCCGCCGGCTGCGGTGACGGCCGCCGCACCGGCCAAGCTGCCCGAGTCGACTCCGAAACCGACCGCGACCGCGCCAACGCCTGCGCCCGCAGCGCAAATTGCAGCGCCGCCCGCGCCCGACGCGCCGAAACGGCAGGCACCCCCGGCGGCAAGATCCGCAGCCAAGGCGCGAGCCGCGCAGCCCCCGCGCCCGGTTGTCGCTGCGGTGCCGAAGGACATTGCAAAACCCGCGGCCGATGCTCCGCGCGAGCAGAAACTGCCGGCGTTCTCCGAGCTGCCCGTGCCGATCCAGCAGGAAATCCCCAGTCTGTCGATTTCGGCGCACGCCTATTCGCCGGTGGCCAGGGAACGCCTGGTCGGAATCAACGATCGCGTCCTGCGGGAGGGCGCCGAAGCCGCGCCCGGCCTGGTGCTGGAGCAGATCACGCCGGAGGGCATGATCATGAGCTACAAAGGCTATCGTTTCCGGCGCGGCGTGCGCTAGTCAATTCGAGGAGAACCGATCATGAGGCTGCTGCTCGTCGCTTTCGCCATGCTGCTTCTGAATGCGGGATGGGCCGCGGGAACGCCCCCTGCCCCGCAGGGCCGCGTGTTCAAGGGCCAGGTGCTCGAGGTGAAGGACGTCGACGCCTACAGCTACCTGCGCCTCAGGACGCAGGACGGCGAGATCTGGGCAGCGGTCACCAAAGCCCCGGTCAGGAAGGGCGCCGAGGTGACGATCGAAAACGCGATGGTGATGAACAATTTCCGCAGCCCGTCGCTCAACCGGACGTTCGACAGGATCGTTTTCGGCTCCTTGGGCGGAGCCGACAGCGCGGCCGCTCCCGCAGCCGGCGATGCGAAGATCGCGAAGGCGCAGGGTCCCGAGGCCAGGACAGTCGCGGAGGTCATCGGCAGGAAGGCTGAGCTCAAGGACAAGGCGGTCGCAGTGCGCGGCAAGGTGGTGAAGTTCACTGCCAACGTCATGGGCAAGAACTGGGTTCATTTGCGCGACGGCTCGGGATCGGCCCAGGACCGCAGCAATGACATCCTCGTCACCACCAAGGACCCGGCGCAGCTCGGCAACGTGGTCGTCGCGAGGGGCGTCGTGCGCACCGACATCGATCTCGGCTCGGGCTATTCCTACCCGGTGCTGATCGACGACGCGAGGCTGCAGAAGTAAATCTAGCGGTACATGTATTCGCGCGACCAGGGCAGGACGTGGCCGGCCGGGTCGCCGTTTTTCACCGCCAGCACCTGCTGGATGGTGCACCAGTTGCGCTCGAAGGCGTGCGCGCAGCCGGCGAGATACACGCGCCAGATGCGCAGGCGCCGCTCACCCGCGTGCTCGCGCGCGGCGTCGCGATGCGCCTCCAGCCGCCCCGACCAGTGCGCCAGCGTTCTGGCGTAATGCAGGCGCAGCGTCTCGACGTCCATCACCTCCAGCCCGGCGGCCGACATCTCCCTGAGCGCGAGCGACAGGTGCGGCAGCTCGCCATGCGGGAACACATACTGCTCGATGAATTCACCGGCCCCCAATCCCACCTCGCGGCTGTCCGGATCGACCGACGTGATGCCGTGATTGAGCGCGATGCCGCCGTCGCGCAACAGGCGGTGAAGGATGCCGAAATACAGCTGCAGGTTCTTCAGCCCGACGTGCTCGAACATGCCGATCGAGGCGATCTTGTCGAAGACGCCTTCGCCGGGAACCTCGCGGTAATCCTGCAGCAGCACCCGGCAGCGGTCCTGCAGCCCGGCGGCGCGGATGCGCTCGTTGGCGAGTGCGTGCTGGTTCTGCGACAGCGTGATCCCGGTCGCCTGCGCGCCGTAGCGCTCGGCGGCCCACATGACGAGCGCGCCCCAGCCGCAGCCGATGTCGAGGAAGCGGTCGCCGGGCTGCAGCTGCAGCTTCCTGCAGATGTGATCGAGCTTGAGCTCCTGCGCCGTGTCGAGGTCTTCGTCGCCGTTGCGGTAGTAGGCGCAGGAGTACACCAGGCGCGCGTCGAGCCACAGGGCGTAGAAGTCGTTCGAGATGTCGTAGTGGTAGCGGATCGACTCGGCGTCGCGCTTTTTCGAATGCAGGTTGCGCAGCACCAGCGGCAGGCGGCCCTTCTTCGGCCGGCCCCAGCAGCGCGACAGGGCCTCGGCGGTGCGCAGGGCCTCGTCGATGGGCCCCTCGACATCGATGTAACCCTCGACGAAAGCCCTCCCGAGCGAAGCGAGGTCGGGATCGGCGAGGTACTTCAGGGCGCTGGCGCCGGGGACGCGGAGCGTGACATCGACATGGTCGGCGAGCGCATAGCGCTTGCCGTTCCACAACTCGATGGCGAGCGGCAGCTCTCCCTGGGACCTGAGCTCCGCGACTTTCTTTTCGACGCGCGTTTCGAGCAGCATGTCTGGACCCCTGCGGTGCCCAGTCTACCCAAAGTCGCGGCTCCATACACCTGCCGGCCGCATCAGGGCCGATTCAGCCCAAAAAGCGCTCCCGAAGGGTCACGAATTCCTCGGCGGCCGTCGGGTGGATGCCGATCGTGGCGTCGAACTGCGCCTTGGTGGCGCCCAGCTTCACCGCGACGGCGATGCCCTGGATGATCTCCCCCGCGTCCGGTCCGATCATGTGCGCGCCCAGGACGCGCTGGCTGGCGCTGTCCACCACCAGTTTCATGAAGGTCTGCTCCTTGCCCGCCGACAGGCTGTCCCTGAGCGCGCGGAAGCTCGTCTTGTAGATTTCCACCTCGCTAAAGCGCGCGCGGGCCGCGGCTTCCGACAGGCCGACGGTGGCCAGGTTGGGATTGGCGAACACCGCTGTCGGCACGATCTCGTGGTCCACGGGCGTCGGCTCGCCGCGAAACAGCGTCTTCGCGAGCCACATCGCTTCGGCGGTCGCGACCGGCGTCAGGTTGACGCGGTTTGTGACGTCGCCGATCGCCCAGATCGAGTCCACCGTACTCTTCGAATAGGCATCCACGACCACGGCGCCGTCGGCGGCGAGCTTCACCCCAACGGCCTCGAGCCCGAGCCCGGCCGTGTTCGGCTTGCGCCCGGTGGCGAACATCACCAGTTCGTAGTCCGCGGCACTGCCGTCTTCGAAGGCGACCCGGAGGCCCGGATCGATGCGCGTGGGGTTGGCTTGCAAGCGCAGCGCAACGCCCTTCATCGCCATTTCCGCGCCGAGCCGCGTGGCCAGTTCGGCGTCGAAGCCGCGCAGCAGGCGCTGGCCGCGGTAGGCGAGCGTCGTCGCCACGCCGAGCCCGTTGAAAATCGAGGCGAACTCGAGCGCGACGTAGCCGCCGCCGACGACGAGCGCGCTCTCCGGCAGCCGCTCGAGGTGGAAGGCCTCGTTCGAGGTGATCGCCCGCTCGCGTCCCGGGATCGCGGGAACCTGCGGCCAGGACCCGGTCGCGATCAGGATGTGCTGCGCCGTAATCGTCTTGCCATCGACTTCGACCGTATGCGCATCGCGCACCTTCGCACGGGTGCGGTGGATCGCGACGCCGGCATCGACGAGCAGCCGCTCGTAGACGCCATTCAGGCGCGCGATTTCGCGGTCCTTGTTGGCGCGCAGGGTTGCCCAGTCGAAGCGCGGCTCACCCACGGTCCAGCCGAAGCTCGCCGCAATTGCGAAGTCTTCGCGGAAATGCGCGGCATAGGCAAAGAGCTTCTTCGGGATGCAGCCGACGTTGACGCAGGTGCCGCCGAAAAGACTGGCTTCGGCGATCGCGACGCGGGCGCCGTAGCCGGCGGCGACGCGGCTGGCGCGCACGCCGCCCGAGCCGCCGCCGATCGTGAACAGGTCGTAGTCGTACTGTGCGCTCATCGAGCGACGATGTAGTGCGGACCCGAAGCCCGGACCACGCCTTCGGCCGAAAGCTTCGCCAGATGCGCCGCGAGCGAGCGCGCCGCCACCGGGTGCACGCGCGCCGGCACGTCGTCGTACACCGCGGCGACCAGTTGTTCCAGCGTGGGCGCGCCCAGGCGCTGGATGGCGGCGGTCACCTTGGCCTCGCGCGCCAGGCGATGCGCAATCAATCGCCTGAGTTCCTTGTGGGGCGCGCCGATCAGGTGGCCGTGCCCGGGGGCGAAAATCGCGATCTCCTCCTCGAGCAGTTTTTCGAGCGATTCGAGGTACACGCGCATGTCGCCGTCGGGCGGATTGATGACCACCGTCGAGCCCTGCATGACGTGATCGCCCGTGAAGAGCATCCGGGTCTCTTCCAGCAGGTAGCAGAGGTGGTTCGAAGCGTGGCCCGGCGTATGGATCGCGCGCAGCGTGACGCCGCCCAGCGCCAGGCGCTCGCCGTCCTGCGGCACCCGGTCGGGGGCGAAACTGTGGTCCTGGTTGCCGTGCTCGGGCCGCGGGCGGCCGAGCACCGTGGCCCCGGTGCGCGCCTTGAGCAGCGCCGCGGCGGGCGAATGATCGGGATGCGTGTGCGTGCACAGGATCCAGCGGATGCGGCCCGCGCCCGCGGCGAGCAACGCTGCGACGTGATCGTCGATTGCCGGACCGGGGTCGATCAGCACCCGTTCATCGCCGCTGCCGACGAGGTAGCTGTTGGTGCCGGGTCCGGTCATGAAGCCTGGATTGGGCGCCGTAAGACGCACGACGTGGCGATCGAGGCGCTTCGGCGCCCCGGGCTGGATCACGTAGCAGGTTTCTCCGCTCTCCTCGGGGTCGCACCAGTGGATCTCGAAGTACTGCGGGTCGGCGCGCCGGAACAGGCGCTTGGAGCCCTCGTGATCGAGGGCCCAGCAAGCGGCATTGACCTCGATGTCGCCCAGCCCGCGCGCGTGCTCGATCGCGGCCGCCGCGGTCGTGAAGCGCCCCAGGTCTTCGAGCGAAGTGCGCGTCGGAAAGATGATCTCGATCTCGCCGCGGTCCTGGCGCGCCAGCGCTTCGCGCGGCGCGACCCAGA
>SCUH01000069.1 GCA_004298295.1 Betaproteobacteria bacterium
CCGCGCCACGGTCGCGCTGATCGACGAGGCGCGCTGCATCGGCTGCACGCGCTGCATCGACGCCTGCCCGGTGGACGCGATCGCCGGCGCGAGCGGGCTGATGCACACGGTGATCGCCGCATGGTGCACGGGTTGCAGGCGCTGCCTGCCGCCCTGCCCGGTCGATTGCATCGAACTCGTCGCGCCGCCCGCGCCCTGGAGCGCCGCGGATGCGCGCGCCGCCGAGCGCCGCGCGCGCCGGCGCAAGCTGCGGCGGGCGCAACGCTACGTGCAACCCGCCACGGATGCCGCAGGACGGCGCGCCGTGATCGCCGCCGCCTTGCAGCGCAAGCGCCGCCGATGAACGCCGAAAAACGCCGGCAGGTCTTCGAGCGCCTGCGCGCGGCCAACCCGCATCCCGCCACCGAGCTGCTCTATCGCACGCCCTTCGAGCTGCTGGTGGCGGTCGTGCTCTCCGCGCAGGCGACCGACAAGTCGGTCAACGCGGCCACCCCCACCCTGTTCGCGGCTGCCGCAACGCCGCAGAAAATGGCCGCGCTGGGCGCGGCGGGCATCGAGCCGTTCATCCGCTCGATCGGGCTCTACCGCACCAAGGCGAAGAACCTCGCCGAACTGGCGCGCAGACTCGTGACGCAGCACGGCGGCGAGGTGCCAGCCGAACGCGACGCGCTCGAGCAGCTGCCGGGGGTCGGGCGCAAGACCGCCAACGTCGTCCTCAACACGGCGTACGGGCAGCCCGCCGTGGCGGTGGACACGCACATCTTCCGCGTCGCCAATCGCACGGGGCTCGCGCCCGGCAAGGACCCTCTGACCGTAGAGCAGAAGCTGCTGCGGCTCGTGCCGCCCGAGTTCCTCAAGGACGCGCACCACTTGCTGATCCTGCACGGGCGCTATGTCTGCCTCGCGCGCCGGCCGCAGTGCCCGGCCTGCCCGATCCGCGACCTGTGCGATTTCCGTCCCAAGACCCGGAACGTCTGATCCCTCGCGCACGCCGCTGACGGCGCGCAGTGCGCCTAGCGCTGGAAATGCAGCGTGGATTTCTGGCTGGAGAACCAGGCGGCGAGGTCTTCGATGTCCTTCTTCGACAGCGTCGCCGCGAAGCCCTTCATGATCGCGTTGTTGCGCTTGCCGCTCTTGTAATCGCCGAGCGCCCGGACCAGGTAGTCGTAATGCTGGCCGGCGAGGATCGGCTGGTCCGGCGCCGAGGGCCTGGCGCCGTCGGCGCTGTGGCAGGCCGCGCAGACCTGCGCCGCCTTGGCCTTGCCGTTCTCCGCATTGCCCCTGGCGCTGGCGGCCGGCGCCAGCCCGCACAGCGCGACGGCGGTGAGTGCAGCGAGGGTCGCTTTCATTTGGCCGTCCCCGCATAGTAGGCCGCCAGGTCCGCCATGTCCTGCTCGCTCAGGCCCGCGGCAACGCCGCGCATCGATGGATGGTTGCGCTCGCCCGACTTGTAGGCCTGTAGCGCCTTCGCCAGGTAGCCCGCCTGCTGCCCGCCGAGCATCGGCACGTGATACACGGTCGGATACGCGGTGCGATAGCCCGGGATGCCGTGGCAGCCCTCGCAGATCGCGATCTTCTTCTTCGCCGCCTGCGCATCGCCTTTCGGCGCTTGCGCCTGGGCGAGGCCCGTGCTGCTGAGTGCGACGAGGGCCGCGGCAATCGCGGCTGCGTTTCGGTGGTGCATGCGGGAACCCATGGCCGGGAAAGCGCGCGATTTTACAGACATGCGACGTGCGCCTCAACCGGACGGGTAAAATGCGCCTTTGTCACGGGACTCCGCCATGCGCTTCTCCGGCTCCGCCGAATACGTTTCCACCGACGATCTCACGCTCGCGGTCAACGCCGCGATCACGCTGCAGCGGCCGCTGCTGGTCAAGGGCGAGCCGGGCACCGGCAAGACGATGCTGGCGGTGCAGGTCGCCAAGGCGCTCGGCGTGCCGCTGCTCGAGTGGCACATCAAGTCCACCACCAAGGCGCAGCAGGGACTCTACGAGTACGACGCGGTGTCGCGGCTGCGCGACTCGCAGCTCGGCGACCCGCGCGTGCACGACATCCACAACTACATCGTCAAGGGCATGCTGTGGCAGGCCTTCAGCGCCGCCTCGCCCGTGGTGCTGCTGATCGACGAGATCGACAAGGCCGACATCGAGTTCCCGAACGACCTGCTGCGCGAGCTCGATCGCATGGAGTTCTACGTCTACGAGACGCGCGAGCTGGTGAAGTCGGTG
>SCUH01000070.1 GCA_004298295.1 Betaproteobacteria bacterium
TTGCGCGGTCAACGTCGACCCGACGCCGGAGCAGCTCGCCGACATCGCGCTCGCCTCGGCCCGGAGCTGCCGTGCGCTGCTGGGCGAGGAGCCGCGCGTGGCGCTGCTTTCGTTCTCGACCCGTGGAAGCGCGAAACATGCCCGCGTCGACAAGGTGCTGCGCGCGGTGGAAATCGCCCGCGCGCGCGCGCCGCAGCTCGCGATCGACGGCGAGATGCAGGCCGACGCCGCGCTGGTCGAAAGCGTCGCGCGGCGCAAGATCAGGGACGGCAGCCCGGTCGCAGGGCGTGCGAACGTGCTCGTCTTCCCGGACCTCGACGCGGGTAACATCGCCTACAAGCTGACGCAGTACCTGGCGGGCGCGCGCGCCATCGGCCCGGTGCTGCAGGGCTTCGCGCGTCCGATCAGCGACCTGTCGCGCGGTGCGAGCGTGGAGGACATCGTCGCCACCGCGGCGCTGGTGCTGGCGCAAGTCTGAAACCAGGAGGCATCGACCGCATGCTGGAACTCTATTTCGCCCCGGGCGCCTGCTCTTTCGTGCCGCACGTGGGGCTCGAGACGATCAAAGCTGCCACGGGAACGGCCTTCGAGCCGAAGCTCGTCAAGCTGCACCGGGGCGAGCACAAGACGCCCGAATACCTCGCCATGAACCCGAACGGCCAGGTCCCGGTGCTGGTGGTCGACGGCAAGCCGCTGACGCAAATCGTCGCCATCTGCGACTTTCTCGATCGCAGCTTTGCGCAGGCGGCAATGCTGCCGACCGGGCCCTGGGCGCGCGCGCAGGCGATGTCGCAGCTCGCGTGGATGAACAACACGGCGCATCCGACCTTCACTCATGTTTTTCGCGCCAGCGAATTTGCCGAATCGGAGGCCGCGCAGGCGGAAGTGCGCAAGGTGGCGGCGGCGCGCTATCGCGGCCTGCTGGAGCGCATCCAGTCCTGGATCGCGAACGCTTCGCCCTACTGGTTCGGTGCGCGCATCACGTTTCACGACGCCTATGCCTTCACGCTGCTGCGCTGGGGCGGTTACGCCGGGGTGGACCCCGAGTCGCTTCCGGCGTACAAGGCCTACGTCGAGCGCGTGATGGCCGCGCCGCCGGTGGCGGCGGTGCTCGAGCGCGAACGGATCAAGCTGGACACCTACAAGGCGGCCTGACACCCATGGACAGATCACCAGGCGTTGACCCGCCGGCGCGAAGCGGCGCGGATTCCGGCAGCCCGGTGTCGCAGCGCATCCGCGAGCGCCTGCAGCAGGCGCGCGAGCGCTTTCACGCCAATGACAACATTGCGCGCTTCATCGAGCCCGGCGAGCTGGCGCAGCTGCTCGAGGAAGTCGCGGGCCGCATGCAGGCCGTGCTCGAGAGCCTGGTGATCGACACCGAGAGCGACCACAACACGCAGAACACGGCGCGTCGTATCGCCCGCATGTACCTGAACGAGGTCTTCCGCGGCCGCTATCACGCGCGGCCCGAGGTGACCGAATTCCCCAACGTCGAGCACCTCAACGAGCTGATGATCGTAGGCCCGATCACGGTGCGCAGCGCCTGCTCGCACCATCTGTGCCCGATCATCGGCAAGGTCTGGATCGGCGTCATGCCGAACGAGCAGTCCAACCTCATCGGCCTGTCGAAGTACGCGCGGCTGTGCGACTGGGTAATGAGCCGGCCGCAGATCCAGGAGGAAGCCGTGACGCGCCTGGTGGACCTGCTGCAGGAGCGCATGCAGCCCGACGGCATCGCCCTCGTCATGGAGGCGGACCATTTCTGCATGCAATGGCGCGGCGTCAAGGACACCGACTCCAAGATGATCAACAGCGTGATGCGCGGCTCGTTCCTCAAGGACGCCAACCTGCGCCGCGAATTCCTCGCCCTGCTGCAGAGAAACAACGCCTAGGAGCCCCGTCATGCTCGTCCGTCTGCTCTACGCCAGCCGCTCGGCGAAGCCCGTCGAGCACGACGTCGTCGAATCGATCCTGGCGCAGTCGCGCCGTCACAACCCGGAGCTCGGCGTCACGGGGATTCTCTGCCAGAGCGGCGAGCTGTTCATGCAGGTGCTCGAGGGCGGCCGCGCGGCGGTGAACCAGCTCTACAACCAGATCGTGCGCGACACGCGCCATCGCGACGTCGTGATCCTGCATTACGAGGAGATCACCGAGCGCCGTTTCGCCGCCTGGACCATGGGTCAGGTCAATCTGGCCAAGGTCAACCGTTCGACCTTGCTGAAATACTCCGAGACGGCCGAGCTCGATCCGTACGCGGTCTCGGGCAAGGTCGCGCTGGCGCTGCTCGACGAGCTGATCGCCACCGCGCAGATCATCGGCCGCGCCGGCTAGGCCAGCGCCGCCGCGGCGATGCACGAGGGCCTGCTTGCGCAGCTGAAGGCGATCCTGCCCGCGGAAGGCGTGCTCGAGGGCAGCGGCCTCGAGGGGCGCACCGAGGACTGGATGCGGCGCCGGCCGTTGCGCGCGGCGATGCTGCTGCGGCCCGCGACCACGGCCGAAGTCTCTGCGGTACTCAAGCTCTGCCATGCTGCCGGCCAGTGCTTGATCGTGCACGCGGGGCTCACCGGGCTGGTGCACGGCGCCGACACCACGCCCTCGGACATCGTGCTCTCGCTCGAGCGCCTGCGGCGCATCGAATCGATCGATCCGGTGCAGCGCGTGGCCGTGGTGGAGGCGGGGGTCACGCTGCAGCAGTTGCAGGACGCGGCGGAACAGGCGGGCCTCGCGTTCCCGCTCGATCTCGGCGCGCGCGGCAGCGCGACACTCGGCGGCAACGCCGCCACCAACGCCGGCGGCAACCGCGTGCTGCGCTTCGGCATGATGCGCGAGATGGTCCTGGGGATCGAGGTCGTGCTCGCCGACGGCACGGTGCTGCCGGCGATGAACCGGCTGATCAAGAACAATTCGGGCTACGACCTGAAGCAGCTGTTCATCGGCTCCGAAGGCACGCTGGGCGTGATCACGCGCCTGGTGCTGCGCCTGCGCGAGAAGCCGGCGCGCCAGGACGTGATGTTTGCCGCGGTGCCGGGGTTCGAGGCGCTCGCGGCGCTGCTCAAACACATGGACCGCGCGCTGGGCGGCGGCCTGTCGGCCTTCGAGGTGATGTGGCCGGAGTTCTACCGACTCGTCACCACGCCGCCCGCTACCGGCCGCGCGCCGGTGGCGCACGGGGCGCCGTTTTACGCGCTGGTCGAATCGCTGGGCAGCGACGCGGAGCGTTTTCAGGCCGCGTGCGAGCGTGCGATCGAAAGCGGATTGGTGAGTGACGCCGCCATCGCGCAGTCGCAGACCGAGATCGCCGCGATCTGGGGACTGCGCGACGACGTGCTGCAGACGGCGCGCTGGGGCCTGCCGTTCGCCTTCGACGTCTCCCTGCCGATCAGCGACATGCCGTCCTATGTGGAGCAGGTGCGCGCGGCGTTGCGCGCCTCTTGGCCGGAAGTCCGCGCCTGGGTCTTCGGCCACATGGGCGATGGCAACCTGCACGTCGTGGTGAGTCCCGACGGACTGCCCGCGGACGCGCGGCCGGCGGTCGAGCGCATCGTCTACGAACCGCTCGCGGCGATCGGTGGCGCGATCTCCGCCGAGCACGGCATCGGCCTGGAGAAGAAGCCCTGGCTGCAGATCTCGCGCAGCGCCGAGGAGATCGCGCTGATGCGCGCGCTCAAGCAGACCCTCGACCCGAAGGGGATCCTGAATCCCGGCCGCGTGATCTGAGCTGCGCCGGGGTGCGGCGCTCAGCCCATGGTCTGCTCGAGCTGGTGCAGCACGCGGTAGCACGGCAGCACCTGGGCGACGCTCGCGTTGGGCTCGCGGCGCTCGCGGATCGCGGCGACGAATTCCCGATCCTGCAGCTCGATGCCGTTCATGCACACGTCGACCTTGGAGACGTCGATCTTCCGTTCCTTGCCGTCGAACAGGTCGTCGTAGCGCGCGAGGTACGTGCCGTTGTCGCAGATGTAGCGGAAGAACGTGCCGAGCGGCCCGTCGTTGTTGAACGAGAGCGACAGCGTGAGAATGGCGCCGCGCGCGGCCTTGAGCTGGATCGACATGTCCATGGCGATGCCGAGCGACGGGTGCATCGGTCCCTGGATGGCGTGGGCGACCACGACTTCGTCGCCGGTCTGGTACTGGAACAGGTCCACCGTGTGCGCCGCATGGTGCCATAGCAGGTGATCGGTCCAGCTGCGCGGCTCACCGAGTGCGTTCATGTTGCTGCGGCGAAAGAAGTAGGTCTGCACGTCCATCTGCTGGATCGTGAGCTCGCGCGCCCGGATCTTGCGGTGCACCCACTGGTGACTCGGATTGAAGCGACGCGTGTGGCCGCACATCGCGACCAGCCCGGTTTCGCGCTGCAGCTTCACCACGGCCTCGGCATCGGCCAGGCTGTCGGCGAGCGGGATCTCGACCTGCACGTGCTTGCCGGCCTTGAGGCAGGCGATGGCCTGCGCGGCGTGCATTTGAGTCGGTGTGCACAGGATCACCGCGTCGAGTTCCTTGAGCGCCAGGCTTGCGTCGAGGTCGGTGGCAACGTGCGGGATGCCGAATCTGGCCGCCACCGCCTGCGTCTTGGCCAGTTCGCGGCCGACGAGCGACACCACCTGCACGCCGTCGATCCGGGCGAGGCCCTCGAGGTGCTTGACGCCGAAGGCGCCGGCGCCGGCGAGTGCGATCTTCATGCGGTCCTCCCGGTCAATTCGCGTTCTCGAGGATCAGGTGGCCGACCGCGGTATTCGAGGCGGGCACGTGGTAGAAGCGGTGCGCGACCCGCGGCGCGGGGCCGCCGGCGACATCGCCCATGGCGCCGCGCGCGATCAGCCACATCACGAGTTCGATGCCCTCCGAGCCTGCCTCGCGCACGTACTCGATGTGCGGCAGTTGCGCCAGCCCGGCCGGGTCGGCGATCAGCCGGTCGAGAAAGCGGTTGTCCCACTCGCGATTGATGAGGCCCGCGCGCGGACCCTGCAGCTGGTGGCTCATGCCGCCCGTGCCCCAGACCTGCACCCTGAGCGGCTCGTCGTACGACTCCACCGCGCGGCGGATCGCCTGCCCGAGCTGGAAGCACCTGCGGCCCGAGGGCACCGGATACTGCACCACGTTCACGGCGAACGGAATCACCCGGAAGGGCCAGGCCTGCGGCTGACCGCACAGCAGCGACAGCGGCACCGTGAGCCCATGATCGACGTCCATCCGGTTGACGATCGTGAGGTCGAAATCCTCCTGGATCACCGATTGCGCGATGTGCGCGGCGAGTTCCGGATGGCCGATCACCTTCGGCACCGGGCGCGGGCCCCAGCCCTCGTCGGCGATCGCGAACTCGGCGGCGGTGCCGATGGCGAAGGTCGGGATGATCTCCAGGCTGAAGGCGTTGGCATGGTCGTTGTAGACCAGAAACACCACGTCGGGCCGGTTCGCCTGCAGCCAGTCCTTCGAGAACTCGTAGCCGCCGAACACCTTCTGCCAATAGGGCTCGTGCGTCCGGCCGTGATCGAGCGCCGCGCCGATCGCCGGCACGTGCGAGGTATAGGCGCTGGCGGTGACGCGCGCCATCACTTCTTCTCCCATTCGTGCCGGTAGCGGTTGCCCTCGATCGGGCGGCCGCCGCCGACCATCATCTTGCGGTACTCATCCTCGGTCATCCCGGTCATGCTGCCCGCCATCTGCTGGAAGCTCCTGCCGTCGGTGGCGCCGATCTTGGCGAGGAAATAGATGTTGCCGCCGAGCGCGATGCAGCGATTGAGGTCGCGCGCGAGCACCGCCTGCTTCTGCGCCTCGGTTATCGGCCATTCGTCGAGATAGGCGCGCTCGCCCGCCTTGAAGCGGGCGCGGTTGCCGGCCTTCATGAGCGACATGCAGAACTGATTCAGCCAGTAGCCCTTGCGCGATTCGTCCGCGTCGAAGATCGTGGTGCCGGGAATGTCCCGGTAGGGTTTGTCGAGCGCCATGGTCGTTTTCTACCTCACTTCCTCGGGCCAGTACAGGCGCCGCGGATTGTCGACGAGGAGCTTCTGCCGCAGCGCCGCGGTGGGCGCGATGTGCGGGATGAAATCGACCAGCAGCCCGTCGTCCGGCATGTGGTGCTTGAGGTTGGGGTGCGGCCAGTCCGTGCCCCACAGCACCCGGTCCGGAAACGCCTCCACGATGCGGCGCGCGAACGGCACCACGTCGCGGTAGGCATTGCGCTCGCCGTCGAGCGCCGGCGGGCCGCTCACCGAGAGGCGCTCCGGGCAGCTGACCTTGGACCAGATGTTCGGGTGCTCGCGCAGCAGCCTCACGAAGAGCTCGAATTGCGGACCGTCCAGCGGCTGCGTGACGTCCGGACGCCCCATGTGGTCGACCACCACCGTGGTCGGCAGCGCAGTGAAGAAATTCCACAACTCCGGCAGGTCCGGGGCTTC
Source organism: Betaproteobacteria bacterium (assembly GCA_004298295.1). Taxonomy (GTDB): domain Bacteria; phylum Pseudomonadota; class Gammaproteobacteria; order Burkholderiales; family SG8-39; genus 2-02-FULL-66-14. Next base: position 6,399 of record SCUH01000070.1, read on the forward strand.
GAAATAGATCACCACATGCCAGCCGAGCCCGGCGATCCGGGCGGCGATCTCCATCAGTTCGTCCCGCGGTGTGAAATCGACGAGCCGTTTGACGAAATTGAAGCGCACCCCGCGCACGCCGGCGGCGTGCAGCTCCTCGAGTTCCCGGTCGGTGACGCCGCGGCGCACGGTCGCGATGCCGCGAGCCGCGCCGCCGGAGGCGCGGCAGGCATCGGCCATGGCGCGGTTGTCCGCGCCGTGGCAGGTGGCCTGCACGATGACGTTGCGCGTGAAACCCAGGCGATCGCGCAGCGCGAACAGCTGCTCCCGGGAAGCGTCGCAGGGCGTGTACTTGCGCTCGGGCGCAAAGGGAAACTGCGCCTGCGGCCCGAAGACGTGGCAATGCGCGTCCACCGCGCCGGCGGGCGGCCGGAACGCGGGCTTCGAGGGATCGGGGTGAAACGGCAGCCAGTCGGCGTCCATGCTTCAGTCGACGTACTTCAGCCCCGCCTTGGCGAGCGCCTCGCGCATGCCATACAGATCCAGACCCAGCTCCCCGGCCGCAAGGCGCTTGCGCGTCGTGGCTTCCTTGTCCTCGCGCGCCTGCGCGGCTTTCGCGACGTCCGCGGCCCTGTCGCGCGGAATCACCACCACGCCATCGTCGTCCGCAGCGACCACGTCGCCAGGATTGACGAGCATGCCGGCGCAGACGATCGGCACGTTCACGCACCCGACGGTCGCCTTGACGGTGCCCTTGGCCGAGATGTGGCGCGAGAACACGGGGAAGCCCAGCGCCGAGATTGCCTTCACGTCGCGCACGCCGGTGTCGCTCACGAGTCCTTTCGCGCCGCGCGCGCGGTACGAGGTGGCGAGCAGCTCGCCGAACATGCCGTCGCCGTTCGGCGCGCTGCAGGCGATCACGAGCACGTCGCCCGGCCGGAGCAACTCGGCGGCCACGTGCAGCATCCAGTTGTCGCCGGGGTGCGTCAGTACGGTGAGCGCCGGGCCGCAGAGCGCGGCGCCGGTGTAGATCGGGCGGATGGCGCTCTCCATGAGGCCGATGCGCCCTTGCGCCTCGTGCAGGGTGGCGACACCGAACCTCGCGAGCGCATCGACGACAGCGGGATCGGGACGGGCGATATTGCGGACCGCAATCGAGCTCATGGCCTTTCCTCCTTCAGCGGCCGCGCGCCTTGAGCGCGGCGTCGAGCCGCGGGTAGACGCGGCGCGCGTTGCCTTCGAAGACCTTGCGCCGGTCCCCGGCCGAGAGGTTCGGCGTCGCTTCGATGTAGCGCTTGGTGTCGTCGTAGTTGAACCCGGTTTCCGGATCGACGCCCTTCACCGCGCCGAACATCTCCGAGGCGAACAGGATGTTGTCCACCGGGACGACGCGCGTCAGCAGGTCTATGCCGGGCTGGTGATAGACGCAGGTGTCGAACCAGATGTTGTTCAACAGGTGGTCCTTGAGCAGCGGTCGCTTCAGTTCCTGCGCCAGGCCGCGGAAGCGCCCCCAATGGTAGGGCACCGCGCCGCCGCCGTGCGGAATGACGAAGCGCAGTGTCGGGAAGTCCCTGAACAGGTCCGCCGTGAGGCACTGCATGAACGCGGTCGTGTCGGCATTCAGATAATGCGCGCCGGTGGTGTGAAAGCACGCATTGCAGCTGGTGCTGACGTGGATCATCGCCGGGATGTCGTACTCGGCCAGCTTCTCGTAGATCGGGTACCAGTGACGGTCCGAGAGCGGCGGCTCCTTCCAGTGCCCGCCGGAAGGGTCCGGATTCAGGTTGATGGCGACGAAGCCGTATTCCCTGACGCATTTCTCCAGTTCCGGCAGGCAGGTCTTCGGATCGACGCCGGGC
>SCUH01000071.1 GCA_004298295.1 Betaproteobacteria bacterium
GAACATCTCGCTCAACTTCTTCCCGGGCGCCAAGATCGGCGTGCTCGGCCTGAACGGCTCGGGCAAATCCACGCTGCTGCGCATCATGGCGGGCGAGGACGACAATTACGAGGGCGAGGTCATCCGCATGCCGGGCATCCGGGTCGGGTTCCTGCCGCAGGAGCCGCAACTCGATCCGGCCCGGACGGTGCGCGATTGCGTCGAGGAAGGGCTCGGCGACGTGGCGCTGGCGAGGAAGCGCCTGGACGAGGTTTACGCGGCCTATTCGGAACCCGACGCGGATTTCGAGAGCCTGGCCGAGGAGCAAGCGCGCCTCGAGGCGCTGCTCAGCGCGGGCGGCGCCGACCTCGATCATCAGCTCGAAATCGCGGCCGATGCGCTGCGCCTGCCGCCGTGGGAACAGAAGGTCGGACAGCTTTCGGGCGGCGAGAAGCGGCGCGTGGCGCTGTGCCGGCTGCTGCTGTCCAGGCCCGACCTGCTGCTGCTCGACGAGCCCACCAACCACCTCGATGCCGAGAGCGTGGAATGGCTGGAGCAGTACCTGCAGCGCTTTGCCGGCACCGTGGTCGCGGTGACGCACGACCGCTACTTTCTCGACAATGCCGCCGGGTGGATTCTCGAACTCGACCGCGGCTACGGCATTCCCTGGGAGGGCAACTATTCGTCGTGGCTGGAGCAGAAGGAGAAGCGCCTCGAGGTGGAGGCGAAGCAGGAGGCGGCACGCATCCGTTCGATGCAGGCCGAGCTCGAATGGGTGCGGCAGAACCCGAAAGGGCGGCAGGCGAAGTCCAAGGCGCGCCTGGCGCGTTTCGAGGAACTGTCGTCGCAGGAGCACCAGGAGCGCAACGAGACCCAGGAGATCTTCATTCCCGTGGCCGAGCGCCTCGGCAACGAGGTGATCGAATTCAGGAACGTTTCCAAGGGTTACGGCGAGCGGCTGCTGATCGACCGGTTTTCGTTTGCCGTGCCGCCGGGCGCGATCGTCGGCATCATCGGGCCGAACGGCGCCGGCAAGTCGACGCTGTTGCGCATGATCATCGGCAGCGAAAAGCCCGACCGCGGCGAGATCCGCATCGGCAAGACGGTGAAACTGGCGCACGTCGAGCAGTCGCGCGATGCGCTCGCCGCGGACAAGAGCGTCTGGGAGGACGTTTCCGGCGGTCAGGACGAAATCGCGGTCGGCAGGTTCCGCACGCCCTCGCGCACCTACCTCGCGCGCTTCAATTTCCGCGGCGCCGACCAGCAGAAGCTCGTCGGCCAGCTCTCCGGCGGCGAGCGCGGGCGCCTGCACCTCGCCAAGATGCTCGCCTCCGGCGCCAACGTGCTGCTGCTCGACGAGCCTTCCAACGACCTCGACGTCGAAACGCTGCGCGCGCTCGAAGAGGCGCTGCTCGAGTACGCCGGCTGCGTGCTGGTGATTTCGCACGACCGCTGGTTCCTCGACCGCATCGCCTCCCACATCCTCGCCTTCGAGGGCGATTCGCAGGCGGTGTTCTTCGCCGGCAATTACCAGGAGTACGAGGCCGACAAGGTGAAGCGCCTCGGCGAGGAAGCGGCGCGGCCCAGGCGCATCCGCTTCCGGCCGCTCAAGGTCTAGCCGGGCGATG
>SCUH01000072.1 GCA_004298295.1 Betaproteobacteria bacterium
CTTCGGCACCGGGTTTTCCGACGAGGAGCACGACACGGTCGGCGGCCTGGTCATCAACCAGCTCGGCCGGCTGCCCAAGCGCGGCGAAACCCTGACGATCGACGGCCTGCGCTTCCAGGTCCTGCGCGCCGACAGCCGGCGCGTCTACACCCTGATCGTGGAAAAGCCGAAGGCGTGAACCCCCTGGCGGCATTCGTCGCCGGCGCGGCGGCGGTGCCGGGATTCGCGCCCTTCGAGCTGTTCCCGCTCGCGCTGGCCGCGCTGGCGGTGCTGATCCACCTCTGGCTGCGCGCGCCCTCGCCGCGCGCGGCGTTCGTGGTCGGCTTTGCCTTCGGCTGCGGCTTTTTCCTCGCCGGCGTGTCCTGGGTCTACGTCAGCATGCACCGTTTCGGCGGCATGCCGGCGGCGCTCGCCGTCTTCGCGACGCTGCTCTTCTGTGCTTTCCTGGCGCTGTTTCCGGCGCTGGCGGGGGCCCTGCAGGCGTGGCTGCGCGCGCCGCCGGTGCTGCGTGCGGCGCTCGCCATCCCGGCGCTCTGGACGCTCACCGAGTGGCTGCGCGGCTGGATCCTGACCGGCTTTCCCTGGGCGAGCATCGGTTACGCGGCGATCGACTGGCCGCTCGCAGGGTACGCGCCGGTCGCGGGCGTCTATGCAGTTTCGCTCGCCAGCGTCGCCAGCGCCGGCCTGCTCTGGTGCGTGATCCTCGGAAGCGCGAGATGGCGGGCGGCCGCGGCGCTGGCGCTGATCGTTGGCGGCGGCGCGGCGCTGCGAGCACTCGAGTGGTCGTCGCCTGCCGGCGAGCCGCTCAGCGTCAGCCTGCTGCAGGGAAACGTTGCCCAGGACCTCAAGTTCGATCCGGCACGCTACGGTCGGACGCTCGACAGCTACGCGCGGCTGGCAAGCGAAAGCCGCGCCCGCTTGATGGTGCTGCCGGAAACCGCGCTGCCGCGTTTTCTCGACCGGGTCGAGCCGGCGTATCTGGCGCGGCTTGAGGCGATCGCCAGGGACAACCGCGGCGACCTCCTGCTCGGAGTGCCCGTGCGCACTGCGCCGGGAGCGTATTTCAACAGCGTGCTGAGCCTGGGCAGCGCCCCGCGCCAGACCTATCACAAGGTGCACCTGGTGCCGTTCGGCGAATTCATCCCGCCCGGGATGGGGTGGGTCAACCGCGTGCTGGCGTTCCCGCTGTCGGACTTCTCGCGCGGCTCGGCACTGCAGCAACCGCTCGCCGTCGCGGGCGAGCGCGTCGCGGTGAACATCTGCTACGAGGACGCGTTCGGCGCCGAGATCCGACGCCAGCTCCCCGAGGCCACCCTGCTGGTCAACGTTTCCAACGTCGCCTGGTTCGGCGACTCGCTCGCGCCGGCCCAGCACCTGCAGATGGCACGCATGCGCAGCCTCGAAACCGGACGCATGCTGCTCGCCGCCACCAACAGCGGCATCACCGCGGTCATCGACCGCGACGCGCGTGTCCTGGCGCAGCTGCCGCAGTTCGTCGAGGGGCGGCTCGACGCCACGGCGCGCGGCTATCACGGCAGCACGCCCTACGTGCGATTCGGCGACGCGGCAGCACTCGGCGCGTGCCTCGCGCTGCTGGCGCTCGCATTGGTCCTCGCACGGCGTATGGCGAGCCGCTAGAATTCATTGCTTTTTCGCCCCATGCTCACCTTCCAGCAGCTCATCCAGCGCCTCGAGGCCTTCTGGGGCGATCGCGGTTGCGTGCTGCTTCAGCCCTACGACCAGGAAGTCGGCGCCGGCACCTTTCACACCGCGACCTTCCTGCGCGCCATCGGGCCCGAGCCGTGGAACGCGGCCTACGTACAGCCCTCGCGCCGTCCGAAGGACGGCCGCTACGGCGAGAATCCCAACCGCCTGCAGCACTATTACCAGTACCAGGTGGTTCTCAAGCCCTCGCCCGCGGATATCCAGGATTTGTACCTCGAGTCGCTGGTCGCGCTCGACATCGACCCCAAGGCGCACGACATCCGTTTCGTCGAGGACGACTGGGAATCGCCGACGCTGGGGGCCTGGGGACTGGGCTGGGAGGTGTGGCTCGACGGCATGGAGGTGACCCAGTTCACCTACTTCCAGGAAGTGGGCTCGCTCGCCTGCAGGCCGGTGCTCGGCGAGATCACCTACGGCCTGGAGCGGCTCGCGCTCTATCTGCAAGGCAAGAACTCGATCTTCGATCTCGTCTGGACGCCGGGCGTGAGCTACGGCGACGTCTACCACCAGAACGAGGTCGAGCAGTCGCGCTACAACTTCGAGCTCTCGGACGCGGACATGCTGTTCCGCCATTTCGGCGACTTTGAGAACGAGGCGCAGCGCCTGATCGAGGCGCAGTGCGTGCTGCCAGGCTACGAAATGGTGATGAAGTGCTCGCACGCCTTCAACCTGCTCGATGCGCGCGGCGCGATTTCGGTGACCGAGCGCATCGCCTACATCGGCCGCGTGCGCGCGCTGGCGCGCCGGGTGGCGCAGGCGTACTACGAGTCGCGCGAGCGGCTCGGCTTCCCGATGTGCAACGCCCGGGTCTGAGATGCAAGCCTCGCTGCTTGTCGAGCTGCTGACGGAGGAGCTGCCGCCGAAATCGCTGGCGCGACTGGGGCAGAGCTTTGCCGACGAATTGTTCAATTTGCTGGCCCGGTACCAGCTCACGTCGCGCGACCTCACCAAGCGCCGTGTGTTCGCGACGCCGCGGCGCATCGGGGTGCTGATCCCCGAGGTCATGAGTTCCGCTCCCGATCGATCGAACCCGGTTGACGGGCCCTCGGTGAAGGCACCGACACAGGCGATTGAAGGGTTCGCACGCAAGCAGGGCGTTTCCGTCGAGGCGCTGGAACAGCGCGCTACGCCGAAGGGCGGGATTTACTTCGCCAATGTCCTCGTCAAGGGGGCGCTGCTCGATTCGGTGCTGGCGCAACTTGTCACCGAGGCCATCAAGAAACTCCCGATCCCGAAGCTGATGCGCTGGGGCGACGGCGAAGCGCAGTTCGTGCGCCCGGTGCACGGCCTGGTGATGCTGCACGGTGCGCGCGTAGTCCCGGGCACCGTGCTCGGCATCAGCGCGTGCGCCACGACGCACGGGCATCGCTTCATGGGCGCGCGCTCGATTGCGCTTGCGCAGGCCGACGAGTACGAAGCCCGACTGCTCGACGATGGCGCGGTGATCGCGGATTTCGGCAAGCGTCGCGCCGAGATCGATCGGCTGCTGCTCGCGGAGGCGGTGCGTCAGGGCGGCGCGCTCGGCGCGTACCTGGACCTTCTCGACGAGGTGACGGCGCTGGTCGAGCACCCGTCGGTCTACGCGGGCGGCTTCGATCCCGGCTTTCTCGAAGTCCCGCAGGAGTGCCTGATCCTCACGATGCGGCAGAACCAGAAATACTTTCCGCTGTTCGATGCGACGGGAAGACTGCTGCCGAAATTCCTCATTGTGTCCAACATGCGGCTCGCCGATCCGCGTCACGTCATCGATGGCAACGAGCGCGTGGTGCGGCCGCGCCTCGAAGATGCGCGCTTTTTCTACAACCAGGACAGAAAGCTCCGGCTCGAGGAACGCGTCCCGCAGCTGGCCAGAGTTGTCCATCACAACAAGCTCGGCAGCCAGCTCGAGCGCGTCGAGCGGCTGCAGCTGCTGGCCGGTCGAATTGCCCGGGATCTCGGCACGGACGGCGCGCTCGCCGAGCGCGCGGCGTGGCTCGCGAAGGCTGATCTGCTGACCGCCATGGTGGGCGAGTTCCCCGAACTGCAGGGGGTGATGGGACGCTATTACGCGCTCCATGATGGCGAGGCGCCTGAGGTGGCCGACGCGATCGAGGCGCATTACCGCCCGCGCCATGCCGGTGATTCCCTGCCCGAAGGCGTCGTCGCCTGCGCGGTGGCGCTGGCGGAAAAGCTCGACACGCTCGCCGGACTGTTCGGCCTCGGCCAGCAACCTACGGGCGACAAGGACCCGTTTGCCCTGCGCCGCGCTGCGCTCGGCACAATCCGCATTCTGGTCGAACGAAACCTTGATCTGTCCTTGGCCGGGCTTGTCAGTGCAGCATTTGCCGGCTACTCGGGGAAGGTGGGCGATGCGCGCACGGATCTTGAGATGTTCGTGCTGGATCGCATGCGTGGCTATTTCCAGGAGACCGGCTACACGGCGAATGAGGTCGACGCGGTGCTCGCGATGCATCCCGCGCGAATCAACCTCATCCCGAGACAGCTTGAGGCGGTCCGCGCATTTGCCGCATTGCCCGAGGCAGTCAGCCTCGCCGCGGCGAACAAGCGCGTCGCGAACATTCTCAAGCAGGCCGCGGCGAAGGGCGAATCGTTCGCCAACGCCGAACTGAGCAGGCTCAAGGAACCCGCAGAACGCGCGTTGCACGAGGCGCTCCGTTCGACCGCGGACGAAGCGGAGTCCCGGTTCGCGCGCGGCGACTACACGGCCTATCTGAAGGCCTTCGCCGTGCTGAAGACCCCCGTGGATGCTTTCTTTGAATCGGTAATGGTCATGGTCGACGATCAGAAGCTGCGCCAGAACAGGCTCGCCCTGCTCGCGGATCTGCGCAATGCGATGAACCGCGTCGCCGACCTCTCGAAGCTCGCCAAATGAAACTCATCGTCCTCGACCGCGACGGCACCATCAACCACGACAGCGACCAGTACATCAAGTCGCCCGCCGAGTGGCGACCGATCAAGGGCAGCCTCGAGGCGATCGCGCGCCTGACGCAGGCCGGCTGGCACGTCGTGGTGGCGACCAACCAGTCCGGCCTCGCGCGCGGCCTGTTCGACTTCGCGACGCTGAATGCCATTCACCAGACCATGCACACGGCCGTGCTCCAGGCCGGCGGCCGGATCGACGCCATCTTCTTCTGCCCGCATCGTGCCGAGGACGACTGCAACTGCCGCAAGCCCAAACCCGGACTGCTCAGGGAAATCGCGCGCCGCATGAACGTCGACCTGGCCGCGGTGCCGGTGGTCGGTGATTCGCTGCGCGACCTGCAGGCGGCGGCCGAGGCCGGCGCCCGCCCGATGCTCGTGCTGACCGGCAAGGGCAAGAAAACGCGCGACGCCGGCGGCCTGCCGCAGGGCACGGGCGTGTTCGCCGACCTCGCTGCCGTGGCCGCGCAACTGGCACCATGACGTGGCTGCGCTCGGGCCTGTTCTCGCTCGCGCTGCTCATCGTCACCCCGCCGTTCGCCGTGCTTTCGCTGTTCACGGCGCCGCTGCCGCGGCACGCGCGCTACCGCTTCATCTCGGGCTGGTCGGTCATCATGCTCTGGCTGCTGCGCCACCTGTGCGGCGTGCGCTGGTCGGTGGAGGGGCTCCAGCACCTGCCGTCGCGTCCCGCGGTGATCCTCGCCAAGCACCAGTCGGCCTGGGAGACGCTCGCCTTCCAGTCGATCTTTCCGCCGCAGGTGCACGTGCTCAAGCGCGAGCTGCTGTGGATCCCGTTCTTCGGCTGGGGCCTCGCCCTGATGAGCCCGATCGCGATCGACCGTGCACGCGGGCTCGCCGCGCTGCGCCAGATCGCGCGCCGCGGCAAGGAGCGGCTGGAGCAGGGTTTCTGGGTGGTGATTTTTCCGGAGGGCACGCGGGTCGCACCGGGAAGGAAACGCAAATACCAGCTGGGCGGCGCCTGGCTGGCGGTGCATGCCGGTGTTCCCGTCGTGCCGGTGGCGCATAACGCCGGGCGTGCCTGGCCGAGGAATTCGTTTCTCAAGCATGCCGTGAAAATCAGCGTCAGGATCGGGCCGGCGATCGAAAGCGCCGGGCGCGACCCGAACGCGGTCAACGCGCAGGCCGAGGCATGGATCGAGGCGCAGCAGAAGACGCTCGACAACTGAGGCTGTTCGACGAGCCGCCACCGCGCGGCGCCGAACCGCGCCGCCAGATTGCGCTGGCCGGGCGTCTGATCGAGTTCCGCTTTGAGCGCCGGCGGCGGCGCACCTTGGGGCTGTCCATCGACGAACACGGCCTGGCAGTGGCGGCACCGCTGCGTACCCCGTGGCATGAGATCGAAGGCTTCGTGCGTTCGCACGCGCGCTGGATCCTCGCCAAGCTCGAACGCTGGGCGGCCGCGGGCCGGCGACCGCCCTTTCACGGCCGCAGCGGCGAGTCGCTGCCGCTGCAGGGTGGCAACGTGGCGCTGGAGGTGCGAGCCGGGCGCCGCGCGGTGTCACTGAACGGCGAGCGGCTCGTCGTCACCCTGCGAGATCCCGCACGCAGCGCGGCCGTGCGCGCGCTGCTGGTGCAGTGGCTCAAGCATCATACGCTGCAGGCGCTGACACCGCGCGCTGCGCATTACGCCGCGCGCATCGGGCTGGGCGCCCCCGTGCTCGCCATATCGAACGCGCGCGCGCAATGGGGTGTCTGCACGGCGGGCGGCGTGATCCGCCTGTCGTTTCGCCTCGCGCACCTCGAGCCCGAGCTCGCCGATTATGTCGTCGCGCACGAAGTGGCGCACCTGCTCGAGCTCAACCACTCGAAACGCTTCTGGCGGCTCGTGCAGACGCTGTATCCTGACTGGCGCGCGGCGCGGGGCCGCATCCGGCTCGCGGCGGCGACGCTCCCCTTACTGTGAAGGACTGGCCATGAGACTGCTGCATACCATGCTCCGCGTCGGCAACCTCGAGCGCTCGGTGAAGTTCTATACCGAGGTGCTCGGCATGAAGCTCCTGCGCACTACGGACCGGCCCGAGCAGAAGTACTCGCTCGCGTTTGTCGGCTACGACACGGAAGAGCGCGGCGCGGTGCTCGAGCTGACCTACAACTACGGGGTTGCCCAGTACGAACTCGGCACCGCATTCGGCCATCTCGCGATCGAGGTGCCCGATGCGAAGTCGGCCTGCGACGCCGTCCGCGCGAAAGGCGGCGCGGTGACGCGCGAAGCCGGCCCGGTGAAGGGCGGCACCACGGTGATCGCTTTCGTCACCGACCCGGACGGCTACAAGATCGAGTTCATCGAGCACCGGCAGCCCTGAGGCTCGCTGCAGTCTTGCGGCGCGATGCCCCGGGTGTTAGCGTCCATGACACCAATAACGAATCAGGACGCATACCGTGCCCGGTGCACTCACTCATTTCCGCCTGGCCATAGCAGCCCTCCTCCTGCTGCCGGCCATCGCCCAGGCCCAAGGCCTGGGGCGCTTGAGCGTGCACTCGGCGCTCGGCCAGCCGCTGCAGGCCGAAGTGGCGATCGTTTCGCTGCCATCGGCCAGGGACGGAGGCCTTCACGGCAGCATCGCGACACCCGACACCTACAGGGAGATGGGCTTCGCGTTCGATCCGCTGCTGTTCAGCATTCGCGTCAGCGTTGAGAACCGCGCCGGCGGGCCGGTCCTGATGCTGACGTCGTCCCTGCCGGTCAAAGAGCCGTTCCTCGAACTTCTGATCGTGCTGCAGTCTGCGAGCGGACGCCTGATCCGCAACTACACCGTCCTGCTCGATTCGCGATAACGCGAGCGAGCGCTCAGGGGCGAATTCGCGCCCCTGGCCGATGTTCAGGCGAGCAGTTCGCGCAGGCGCCGATTGACCTCGGCGCTGTGATGGCGTGCGGTCTTGCCACTCGGCGCCAGGGCTTCGCTGTAGAAGAACGCCGGGAGCTCGTCGTCGGTTTCGGTCAGACCGGCCGCCTTGTTGAACTCCCATTCCATGCGCAGCGCCTCGCGGCCCAGCGTCTGAATGAACGACGGCTCGAAGCTGGTGCCGTGGGCGTCGTTCAGCGCGGCGACGATGAGTTCCGCGCTGACGTTGGTCACGGAACGCCCGAAAATGCACAGGCCCAGCGAATCTGCCGCCGCCGTCAGGATCTGCACCTCCAGGCTGACCGCCACCAGTTCCGCGGTCGTCTTGTCCTTGCAGTCGTAGGCCGGCACGTTGCCCGCCGTGTGATCGGCGCCCTGCGCGCTCAGCATCATCGAAATGCCCGTCACTTCGATGACGCGGGGATCGTAGGCACTGATGCCCTGCTGCTTGATGACGGGAACGCGGGCGACCCGGTAATGCGCGCCGACGCGCGCAGTTCCCTGAGCGAGGAGGCGACCGCGCTCGTTGCCGCGGCGCAGGTCTTCGAGCGCCTCCAGCATGAACCCGGCATCGCCGAATGCGCCGAGCCCGGCGTCCATCAGGACACCCAGCGTGGCGCCGACCTCGATGGTATCCACGCCCAGGTCGTTGGCGACGCCGTTCAGGCGTGCCACGTCGTCCGGATCTTCCAGCCCGCAATTGCTGCCCATCAGCCCGAGGGTTTCGTATTCCAGCGGCGAGACGAGTTCCACGCCCTTGTCGTCGACGTAGACGTTGCTGCATTCGATCATGCAACCCGGCATGCAGGCATGCGAGGGCTCCCCGCCGCGGCTCAGGTTGCGCTCGCGGATATAGTCGCCGCCCAGCTTGAGGGGGCCCTGCGACGCCTCCACCAACCGCCCGGCGGTGAAGTTGCGGACCGGGAGTCCGCCGATCCGGTTCGTGAAGTCGGCCATCATCGCGGTACCGACGCGCTTGAAGGTATCGATCGCGGGCTCGGCGCCGAGCCGCTTGACGTATTCACGGATCGCGCCCATGACTTTCTTGCGGTCGTGGAAGGTCGGCATCTTGTCGACGTCGACCACGATGGCTTTCACCTTCTTGCTGCCCATCACCGCGCCGACGCCGCCGCGCGCGGCCAGACGCGATGGCCGTCCGTCAGTGTCCGCGATCGAAATGCCCGACACGAGGCCGAGATATTCGCCGACCGGCCCGCACAGGGCGAAACTGATCTTGCGGCCGTACTTCTCGAATAGCAGCGCCGCGGTTTCGTTATTGCCCTTGCCCAGGTAGGGCGCGGCGCTGTCGTAGGTAATGCCGCCCTGCCTGGTGATGCGGATGACCACCCAGTCGTTCGACGCGCCATAAAGCGTGAGTCCGGCGGTCTCGAGCTGGCCCAGGGCATAGGCGAAGGTGCCGCCCGAATTGGCCTCCTTGATGCCACCCGTCAACGGGCTCTTGCAACCGACGCTCAGGCGGTTGGCATTGGAAAAGTTCGTGCCCGCAAACGGCCCGGCGGAGAAAATCAGCGGATTTTCGGGCGACAGCGGGTCGACCTTCGCCGCCCCGAGCGCGAGCAGGCTCTTGGCGATGAAGTGCCTGCCGACGCGGATGATCGCCTCGCCGTGCAACTCTTCTGTGCGGAGCACGCGGTCGCGAAGATTGATGTGCAGGTATTTGCGCATGTCGATGCTGCCTCGTGATGAGGATGGATGGGGTCGGCTGAAGACTCTACGCCCTGGCCGCGCTTTGCAAAGGTCCGGTGTTGATGCGGGTTAGCATTTTCGAGCTCAGGACGTCCGTGAAGATACACGAAGTGCAACCCGAACATAATCAGCGGGCGACAGGTTCTCCGGCCGCAGCATCGGATCGATCTGCAGCGCGATGTAGTCCTCCGGCTCGATCCGCAGCGCATTCCTGAGCGTCTTGCGCCTGGCGCTGAACGCGCCGCGCACGACTGCGGCGAAAATCGCCTCGTCGCAGGCGAGCGGCTCGCGCAGCGGCACGAGCCGCACCAGTGCCGACTCGACCTTGGGCGGCGGCCGGAACGCGCCGCGCGCAACCTTGAACAGCCGCTGCATGCGAAAGCGCACCTGCAGCATCACCGAGAGCCGGCCGTAGTCGGGCGTTGAAGGCTGCGCCACCATGCGATCGACCACCTCGCGCTGCAGCATGAAGTGCGCGTCACGCAACCGGTCGGCATGACGGGCGACCTGAAACAGCAGCGGCGTGGAGATGTTGTAGGGCAGATTGCCCACCAGCCGAAAGCCGGGGCCGAGTGCGCCGAAATCGAAATCGAGCGCATCGGCGCAATGCAGTGTCAGCCGCTCCGGAGGAAACTCGGCGGCCAGCCGCGCCGCGAGATCGCGATCGATCTCGATCGCCGTCAGGTGCGGCAGGCGCGCGAGCAGCGCGCGCGTCAGCACTCCCTCGCCCGGGCCGATCTCGACGACCGTGTCACCCGGCGCCGGCGCGAGCGCTTGCACGATCCGCGCGAGCACCCCGGCGTCGTGCAGAAAGTGCTGCCCGAACCGCTTGCGCGGTCTTATTTGTCCTCCAGCCGGATCTCGACGTAGGTGCGATCGCGCAGCTGCCGCAGCCACTCCTGGTAGGCCTCTTCGGACTTGCGTTCGCGCAGCGCCTGACGCGCGATGAGACGCTGGCGTTCCGGCGGCAGGCTGCCGGTGCGCCGTTCGAGCACCTGGATCAGATGCCAGCCGAACGGGCTTTTCGTCGGCTGGCTCACTTCGCCCGGCTTGAGCGCGTCCATCGCGCGCTCGAAATCCGGCACCGTGTCGCCGGGAAACACCCAGCCGAGATCGCCGCCGCGTGCCGCGCTCGCATCGGCCGAATGCAGCCGCGCCAGGGCTGCAAAATCAGCGCCGCCGGTGACGATGCGCTCACGCAGGTCGGCCAGCCGCCGGCGCGCATCGGCCTCCGATACCACCTCGCTCGTCTTCACCAGGATATGCCGCAGGTGCGTCTGCGCCATCACCTGGTCGGCGCCGGCGCCGCGCCGCTCGACCAGCTTCAGCACGTGGAACCCGGCCGGGCTACGCAGCACCTCGGTCGCCTCGCCGGCTTTGAGCGTGCGCAGCGCGCCGGCGAAGAGGTCCGGCAGGCGGTCGGAGGCGCGCCAGCCCATCTGCCCGCCCTGCAGCGCGTCGCCGGCATCGGAATAGCTCGCCGCCAGCGCGGCAAAATCGGCGCCGGCGCGCGCCTCGGCAAGCACCTTTTCGGCGCGCGCGCGCGCCTGCTCGATACGCTCCGGGCTCGCCTGGTCGGGCAGGCGCACCAATACGTGCGCGATGTTGTATTCGGCGCGCTCGCCGCGCCCGAGCTTCTGCTCCTCGAGGTAGAGGTCGATTTCGGTCTCGCTCACCTCGATGCGGTCGTCGACCTCGCGCTCGCGCAGCCGCTGCATCACGATCTGCTGGCGCACCTCGTCGCGAAAGCGCGCCATCGACACGCCATCGTTCTCGAGCGCCTTGCGGAAGGCGGCGAGCGTCAGCTTGTTGCTCTCGGCGATGCGGTCGATGGAGCGGTCGAGCTGCAGCTCGTCGACCCGCACGCCGCCTTCGGCCGCGAGCTGCAGCTGCGCCTTGTCGATGATCAGTCGCTCCAGCACCTGGCGCTCGAGCAGTGCCCGTTCCGGCAGCGGCGTGCGCTGGCGCGCCAGCTCGCGCGCCGCAAGCTCGACCCGCTCGCGCAGCTCGCTCGCGGTGACCACTTCCTTGTTCACCACCGCGACGATGCGGTCGACCATCCGCACCGGCTGCGCCTGCGCCTGCAGGGCAAGGGCGAAACCGCAGATCAGCAAGGCTATGCCACGTCTCATCGTCAGTACACCTGTTCGAAAGGCAGCCGCTGGCGCAGGCCCGGCGGCACCAGATCGCCCGAGGCCGGATTGGTCACCGCGTAACCGGGCACCTGGCGCTTGAGAAACTCCACCACGTCGCCGGAGCGGATGCCGCCGAAACCGTTGAACTCGAGCTGGAACATGAGCGCCGTGGAAGTGGTCTGCGCGGCCGCCTGGAGGCGCTGGAACACGGTCCGGAACACCCAGCAACCGGCGTTGTATTCCACGCCCGCGATGCCCTCGAGCAGCCGGCGCTCGAGCAAGGAGTAATTGTAGCGTCCCACCGCGTACCAGCCGGGAGCGATCGGCCACTGCGCGGCAACGTCGATCTGGCGCAGCGCATCGCGATTGAAGCGATAGCTCGCGCTCACCATCTTCGCGATCTCGGGCGTGTAGCGCACCGAGGCGCTGTAGCGCTCGGTGCGCGACTGCTGCGGGTCGTACTGGAGCGCGCCATCGAAGCTCCACTGCTGCGCCACGCGGCCGCCGACGGCAGCGAGGATGTCCGACTGGCCACGGCCGTTCAGGGACGTCGCCGGCGTCAGACCGACGCGTTCGTCCCTGAAGTAGTAGCGCTGCCCGATGGTCGCGCGCAGGTGCTCTTCGCCGTTCGCGTCCAGGAGGCGCGAAGTCACGGCGAGCGTCACCTGGTTGGCATCGCCGAAGCGGTCGCCCCCCGCGAAGCGGTTCTCGCTGAACAGCTGCGCAGAGTTGAAGTCCGCCAGTCCGGTGTCGAACACCGGGACCGCGTCCTGGGCGCGGTACGGCGCGTAGGCATAGAACAGGCGCGGCTCGAGCGTCTGCGTGAATTCGCCGCCGAACAGGTTTGCCGGGCGCTCGAAAACGAGGCCCGCGTCGAGGCTCGCCCAGGGCACCGTGACGCTCTGGCGCTCGGCCTGGCCGGGCGCCACGCGGCTCAGGCGGTAGTCCGCGTAATGCAGGCCCAGCCGTGGCGTCACGAAATGCCCCGGCGCCAGCAGCGGCATCGACAGCGTCGGCCCGAACGACAGGCGCGCGCCCTCCACCAGCGTGTGATGCGTGAAGCGCACGTACTCCGCGGGCATGGACAGATCGAGCCGGCCGCCGATGTCCTGGCGGGTGAGGCCGGCATTGAACTGCGGCGCGCGGTTGTAGGGGCTGACGATCGGCGCCAGCGGGTCCTGCAGCGTCTGGAAGCGCTGCACGCGCCCCTGCAGGAAATAGTGCGTCGCGCCCGCGGTGCCGCTGTAGCGCATGAAGCCTTCACGGTTCAGGTTGCCGAGCGTGATCTGCCGCACCTGCGAGCTCATGTCGACCAGGTAACGGTCGTCCGAAACGCGGTTGAAGTCGACGTGTCCCACCCAGTCCGGCGCGAAACGGTGATCGTGGCGGTAGGTGAGGCCGCTGCGCGAGGTGCCGAGGACCTTGTCTTCGGGCAGGTATTCCCAGCGCAGGTCGCCGTCATAGCGGGCGTCGAGGTAACGGTATTGCGTCTTCAGCTGGGGCCCGCGCTTGCTCATGTAGACCGGCGTCAGCGTGAGGTCGCGCTCGGGCGCGATGTTCCAGTAGTACGGCGCGCTGATCTCGAGGCCGCGCCGCGTGTTCTGCGAATAGTGCGGCGTGAGGAAACCGCTCTTGCGGCGGTTTTCGAGCGGAAACGTGCCCCGGGGAATGGCGAGCAGCGTGGTGTCGAAGAAGCGCAGGCGCCCTTCGCGCAGCCGCCCTTCCCCGGCTTCGTAGTCGAGCTCGAGTTCGCGCGCCTCGAAGCGCCAGTCCTCCCGGCCGGGCTCGCAGGTGGTGAAGCTGCCGCCGACCAGTCGGATGCGGTCCTGGCCGAGAAACTCCAGCCGCTCGGCGCTGCCGCGCGCGGTCAGCGTGCGCCGCATGACGAAGCGGGGTTCCTCGAACACGCCGGTGTCGCTGTTCAGGTCGAAGCGCAGGCGCGACCCGAAGAAGCGGTCGCCGTCGCGCTCGATGCGCACGCCGCCGTCGGCCTCGACGCGGCCGAATTCGCGGTTGTAGCGCAGCAGCTCGCTGTAGATGCCGAGGTTGTCGCGCCTGAGCTCGACCTGGCCGCGCGCGCTCACCTCGAATTCGGAAACCCCCTCGATGCTCAGCGCCTCGATCGTCGTCGGGCCCACCGCTTTCGCCGGCGACGGCACCGCCTGCGCCCAGCTGCGCGGCGCGACCAGAACCAGGATCAACAGCATCGCGAGCCCGCTGGTGCCAACGACGGGGCCGCGCGCGCGGCGGTGCTGCATGGGAGGCGGAATCGATTCCGGAAGTTGGATGCTAAAATCGCACAATTCCGACCCACGCGCAATCGCCATCGAGCACCGTGGACGCCCGGCTCACCGCGCTCGAGTGCTGGCTCGGCACCCAGTTCCGCGACGCCGCTTTCACACTCGCCCCGGCCTCCGAGGACGCGAGCTTCCGGCGCTATTTCCGCGCGCGGCTCGCCGACGGGCGCAGCTACGTCGCGATGGATGCGCCGCCGGAGAAGGAAGACTGCGGTCCGTTCCTGCGCGTCGCGGCGCTGCTGCGCCGTGCCGGCGTGCACGTCCCCGAAGTGCATGCGCAGGATCGCGCGCAGGGGTTCCTGCTGCTCTCGGACCTCGGCAACACGACCTTTCTCGCCGCGCTCAACGAGACCAATGCCTCGGAGCTGATGGGCGCGGCGACCGATGCGCTGTTGCGCTGGCAGCTCGCGACGCGGCCCGGCGAATTGCCGCCCTATGACGAAGTGTTGTTGCGGCGCGAACTGGCGCTGTTCCCCGAGTGGTACCTCGGACGCCACCTTGGCTGCACCCTGCGCGCGAGCGAGCAGCGCGCGCTTGACGAGGTCGGCAGCCTGCTCGTGCGCTCGGCGCTTGCCCAGGCCCAGGTGTACGTGCACCGCGACTACATGCCGCGCAACCTGATGCTGTGCGAGCCCAATCCCGGCGTGCTCGACTTCCAGGACGCCGTGATCGGGCCGATCACCTACGACATCGCTTCGCTCACGCGCGACGCGTTCCTCAGCTGGGACGAGGAGCGGGTGCTCGACTGGAGCGTACGCTACTGGGAACGGGCCAAGCGCGCCGGGCTGCCCGTGGCCCCCGATTTCGGCGAGTTCTGGCGTGCCTTCGAGTGGATGGGGCTGCAGCGCCACCTCAAGGTGCTCGGCATCTTCGCGCGCCTCACCCACCGCGACGGCAAGCCCGGGTACGCCGCCGACACGCCGCGTTTTCTGCGCTATGCGGGCGCGGTCGCCGGGCGCTACGCGCCACTCGCGCCACTGGCGCGCCTGCTCGAGAGCCTCGAAGGCAGGGCGCCGCGCGCTGGGTACATGTCTTGAGATGTCCACGCTCAAGGCAGTAGACGGCGTTGCATTTGATCTCCCCGATCTGCCGACTTGGCGCGGTACTTCTGCGCCAAGTCGGCAGACCTGTGACAGTCAAAGGCGCGATGCCGCTTGCCTGATGCGATCAACGCCGCAAGACCCATGAAAGTCATGATCCTCGCCGCCGGGCGCGGCGTGCGCCTGCGCCCGCTCACCGACCACTTGCCCAAGCCCCTGGTCGAGGCGGGCGGCAAGCCGCTCCTCGCCTGGCACCTGGAGCACCTGGCGCGGGCCGGTTTGCGCGATCTCGTCATCAATGTCTCGCATCTCGGCGAGATGATCGAGCGGCGCTTCGGCAACGGCGCAGACTGGGGCGTGAACATCGCCTGGTCGCGGGAAGCCGAGCCGCTCGACACCGCGGGCGGCCTGGCACAGGCGCGCCGGCTGCTGGGACCGGACCCGTTCCTGCTGGTGAACGGCGACATCTGGTGCGATTATGATTTTTCGCGCCTGCGCACCGCGCCGCTCGGGGCCGGGCTCGCGCACCTGGTGCTGGCGCCGAACCCGCCGCACGCGGCGCAAGGGGACTTTTCGCTCCGCGATGGGCGCGTCGGCAACGCGGCCGCGCCACGCTACACTTATACGGGAATAGCGCTGCTGTCGCCGCGGTTGCTGGCGGGCGTCGCGCCCGGAGAAAAGGCGCCGCTCGCCCCGCTGCTGCGCGCGGCCGCCGCGCGAGACGAAATTTCGGGCGAGCTGTTTCGCGGCCTGTGGCTTGACGCCGGGACTGCCGAGCGCCTAGCCGAACTCGATGCGCTGCTGCACCAACGCGGGTGACCGATGATGAAACTGACCGACCTGGATAGCGCCCGCTATGTGGCACGCCGCCGCCGGCTCGCGGCCGCGATGGCCGAGGGCGTCGCCGTGGTGCCGACCGCGCCCGAGCGCATCCGCAACCGCGACACCCACTACCCGTATCGCTTCGACAGCCACTTCTGGTACCTGAGCGGCTTCTCCGAGCCGGAGGCCGTGCTGGTGATCGTCGCCGGCAGCGAACCGCGCAGCCTGCTGTTCTGCCGCGAGCGCAGCGCGGAGCGTGAGATCTGGGACGGCTTCCGTCACGGGCCGGAGGCGGCGCGCGAGCGCTTCGGCTTCGACGCGGCGTATCCGATCGCGGCGCTCGACGAGGAAATGCCGAAACTCCTGGCCGAGCAGCCCGCGCTGCACTACCCGGTCGGCGCCGACGCCGCCTGGGACGCGCGCGCCATGAAATGGCTCAACGCGGTGCGCGAAAAGGCGCGTGCCGGCGTCGCCGCGCCGCAGCGCCTGCACGACGTGCGCGCGCTGCTCGACGAGATGCGACTGGTGAAGGAGCCCGATGAGCTCGCCGTGATGCGCCAGGCCGCGGCCATTTCCGCTCGTGGGCACCATCGCGCCATGCGGGCGGCGCGCCCGGGACGCTTCGAGTACGAGATCGAAGCCGAGTTGCTCTACGAGTTCCGCCGGCACGGGGCGCAGTTTCCGGCCTATTGGCCGATCGTCGCCGGCGGCGCCAATGCCTGCGTGCTGCATTACGTGTTCAACAACGCCGCGCTGCGTGCCGGCGAGCTGCTGCTGATCGACGCCGGCTGCGAGCTGGATGGGTATGCCGCGGACATCACGCGCACCTTTCCCGTGAGCGGGCGTTTCTCGCCCGCGCAGCGCGACGTCTACGCACTGGTGCTGGAGGCGCAGCGCGCGGCGATGGCGAAGGTGCGCCCCGGCAACGCCTGGAACGAGCCGCACGACGCCGCCGTGCGCGTGCTCGCGCAAGGCCTGCTCGAGCTGAAGCTGCTCTCGGGCTCGCTCGAGGAGGCGCTCGAAAAGGAAACCTACAAGCGCTTCTACATGCATCGCACCGGTCACTGGCTCGGGCTCGACGTGCACGACACCGGGGACTACAAGCGCTCGGGCGAGTGGCGCACGCTGGTCTGCGGCATGACGCTCACCGTGGAGCCGGGGCTTTACATCCGCGCCGACGACGACGTGCCGGAGCCGCTGCGCGACATTGGCGTGCGCATCGAGGACGACGTATTGGTGACGAGCGGCGACTGCGAGGTGCTGAGCGCCGAGACGGTCAAGGACATCGCCGAGATCGAGGCGCTGATGCGGGATGCCGCCTGAGATCGCGATCCGCGGCGCCGGCCCCACCGGCTGCGCGCTGGCGCTGTTGCTGCACGCCGCAGGGCGCAACGTGCGCCTGTACGAGCGCCGCCCGCGGGCTGCCGCCGCCGGCGGGCTGCGCCCGATCGCGCTGTCGTACGCGAGCCGCCTGATCCTCGAGCGCGCGGGGGCGTGGCGCGCGCTCGCCACCTCGCCGATCGAGAATATCCAGGTCTCGCAGGCCGGCCAGCTCGGCCGCACGCACATCGCCGCGCGCGATGCCGACGTCCCCGCGCTCGGCTACGTCATCGACTACGGTGCGCTGACGGCGGCGCTCGCCGCACGTGCCGAGGCGGCCGGTATCGGGATCGAATACTGCAGCGAAAGCGACGCCGGAGCAGCGCCGGGGGTGCGCCTCGTGGTCCACGCCGAAGGCATGGCTGGCGATGCCAGCGAGAAACGCTACGCGCAGGACGCGGTGCTGGCGCTGGTTGGCGCCGAACCGCGCGCCGGCACCACGGCCTACGAGCGCTTCACTGCGGACGGGCCGCTTGCGCTACTGCCGCTCGAAGGCCGCTTCGCGTTGGTCTGGGGAACGAGCACGGCGCGCGCGCCATCGCTGGTGGCAGCGCCCGCGACCGAATTCCTCGACGCGCTGTCGCAGGCTTTTGGCGCCCGCGCGGGCCGCTTTGTCTGCGTGGAGGGGCGCGCCGCGGTGCCGCTCGTGCTGCGCGTGCGCGCCGCGCGCACCGACGGGCGCGTGGCGTACATCGGCAATGCGGCACAAACGCTGCACCCGGTCGCCGGCCAGGGACTCAATCTCGGCCTGCGCGACGCCTGGGAGCTGGCGCAAGCCGTGCGCGCCGCACCGGATCCGGGCGAGGCCGCGCTGCTGCGTGCCTACGCCGAGCGCCGGCGGCTCGATGTCATCGCCACGATCCGCATCACCGACCTGCTGGCGAAGCTGTTCCTGGGCGCCAATCCGCTTGCCGGCGCCGCGCGCGGGCTCGCCATGATCGCGCTCGATGCCTGCGTTCCGGCGCGGCGATTTCTTGCGCGCCGCATGATCTACGGCGCTTCAGCGCTGCCGTAAAAGCGGTTAGAATTCGCTTCCCCTCGCTCAACCGTCCCGCGACTCCGGCAGACATGCGTCTCGGCGCGCACATCCTGCGCAACGGCCTGTTCGTTGCCCCGATGGCAGGCGTGACCGATCGCCCGTTCCGCACC
>SCUH01000073.1 GCA_004298295.1 Betaproteobacteria bacterium
GACCGTGGTGCTCGGCCCCGGCTGGCCGGGCGTGCTGCTGCACGAGGCGGTCGGCCACGGCCTCGAGGGCGACTTCAACCGCAAGGGCAGTTCGGCGTTTTGCGGCCGCATCGGCGAGCGTGTCGCCGCCCCCGGCGTGATGGTGGTGGACGACGGCACGCTGCCGGGCCGGCGGGGCTCGCTCACCGTGGACGACGAAGGCAACCCCGCGCAGCGCACGGTGCTGATCGAGGACGGCATCCTGCGCGGTTACCTGCAGGACAGCCTCAACGCGCGGCTGATGAAGATGCCGCTCACCGGCAACGGCCGGCGCGAGTCCTACGCGCATCTCACGCTGCCCCGCATGACCAACACCTGCATGCTCGCGGGTGCGCGCGAGCCGGAGGAGATCCTGCGCAGCGTGCGCCGCGGCATCTATGCCGTGAGCTTTGGCGGCGGGCAGGTCGACATCACCAACGGCAAGTTCGTGTTCTCCGCTTCCGAGGCCTGGCTGATCGAGGACGGCCGGCTCAAGCACCCGATCAAGGGCGCGACCCTGATCGGCAACGGCCCCGACGCGCTGACGCGCGTCTCGATGATCGGCAACGACCTGCAGCTCGACACCGGCATCGGCAACTGCGGCAAGGACGGCCAGACCGTGCCGGTCGGCGTGGGACAGCCGACCCTCAAGATCGAGGGGTTGACCGTGGGCGGTACGGGTTGAATTTGTTCATTCGCGCGATGACGCGCAGTCGCAAGTTCGTCTCTCCCCGATCTGGGCTTTTCCGGACCCCGGAAAAGCCCAGAGATGGAACTGCAAGTTCGCGCCGGCCTTGATCTTCCGCGGTGGGTTTACCTCGCAGATCTGAGATGCACGACCTGCCGTCCAACGCCACGCAATTCCTGGCGGACGCCGAAGCGATCGCGGTGCAGATCCCCGACGGCGCCTTCCTCGCGCTGCCGCCGGACTATTCGCTCGTCGCCATGGAAGTCGTGCGCGCACTGGTGCGCCGGCGAGCGCGCGGCCTGCGCCTGCTCGGCGTGCCGGTGCTCGGCTTCTGCGCCGAACTCCTGGTCGGCGCCGGCTGCGTCGCCGAGGTGGAAACGAGCGCGTTGTCGCTTGGCGAGGCGGGTCCTGCGCCGCGCTTCACCGAGGCGGCGGAATCGGGTGCACTGCGCGTGATCGATGCCACCTGCCCGATGGTGCACAGCGGCCTGCAGGCGAGCGAGAAGGGTGTTCCATTCATGCCGCTGCGCGGTGTGATCGGCTCCGACCTGGTGGCGCGGCGCGCCGACTGGAAAGTGATCCAGAACCCTCTGGCAGCGGATCCCGATCCGATCCTCATCGCGAGCGCGATTCAGCCGGACGTTGCCCTGTTCCATGCCCGCTGGGCGGACCGCGTCGGCAACGTCTGGATCGGCCGACGGCGGGAACTCGCGACCATCGCGCATGCGGCGCGGCGCACCTACGTCACCTGCGAAGAGCTGCGCGAGGACGACATGCTGGAAGACGAGCTGCTCGCGCCGGGGGTGCTGTCGTCGGTCTACGTGACCGGCGTTGCCCGGGCGGTGCGCGGCGCCTGGCCGCTCGGCGTAGCGGGGATGTATGCGATCGACGATGCGCACCTGGCGCAGTACGCCAAGTCCGCCCGCACGCGCGAGGGGTTCGAGCGCTATCTCGAGGAATACGTATGGC
>SCUH01000074.1 GCA_004298295.1 Betaproteobacteria bacterium
CCCGAGGCCGCCGGCCATGAGCCACAAGCACGAACGCCTGCTCGAAACCATCTTCCGCGACCCGCCGAGCAACAACCTCCACTGGCGCGAGATCGAGTCGCTGTTCGTGCACCTCGGCGCCGAGGTGGAAAACCTCTCCGGCGCGCGCGTGCGCGTGAAGCTGAACGGCTACGAGGACACGCTGCACCGGCCGCACCACGGCAGCGGCACGCTCGGCCGCCAGGACGTCAAGCACGTGCGCGACGTCCTGGCGCGCGGCCGTGTCACGCCCTCGCTCTACGCCGACAGTCTGAAGGCGAAGGGCGGCTAGCCGCCGCCCGGCCCGGCACCGGACTGCGCGCGGCTATTCCGGCTCCTCGGCGGGACCGAGCACCGGCTCGCCGGGCGGCTCCTCGCCGTGGTAGGTGACGCGCAGCGCCTCGTCCTCGGCGTTGTCCCAGGCCTGCGCGGCGCGGCGCTCGAAGCGCTCGCGGTTGCTGCGCTTCATCACCGCGTCGTAGGCCTGCTGCAGGGTGAAGCCGCGTTTTTCGATCAGCGCGGCGGCAGCGCGGCAGCCGGCCTCGATGTCGGCCGCGGGGGCGTTGCAGTCGAAAAGCCAGAGCTTCATGGCGAATCCTGGAGCGGTCGAGGGCGCGAATATAGCCGAAGCCCGGCGTGCGCGCAGCCTCGGGGCGCGAGCCCTGCCCGTGCCAAACCCGGCGGCCCTGCGATACGCTTGGCCCATGGAACGCGCGATCGTGGCGGCAGTGCTTAGTGCAGCGGCAGGCGCGCGCGTGACCGTCCGGCGCGGCACGCAAGCCTCGGGCGCGGCCTTTTCGGACTGCCTGCGTTGGCGCTACCTTCTATGGCGGCGCTGGGACGCATCGAAACCCGCGGCCAACTTCCTGATGCTCAACCCGAGCACGGCGGACGAGGGAAAGCTCGATCCGACCTGCGCGCGGGCGCGCGACTACGCCGAGCGCTGGGGCTACGGCGCCCTGGTCGTCACGAACCTTTTCGGCTGGCGCGCCACCGACCCCGCGGCGATGAAGGCTGTCAGGGATCCGGTGGGACCCGGCAACGACGCCGCGATCGCGCGCGCGGCGCGCGCGGCCGCGCTCGTCGTCTGCGCCTGGGGCAATCACGGCGCGCATCTGGAGCGCTCGGCGCGCGTCATCGCGCTCCTGAAGCGCGGCGGCGTGCCGCTGCATGCACTGCGCCTGAACGGCTCGGGCGAGCCCGCGCATCCGCTCTACCTCAAGGCGAGCTTGCCGCCGCAGCGCTGGGGCGGCTAGACCTGCAGCATCTCCGGCGACAGGTAGTGCCGGCGCCACTCCTCGAAGCCGAGCGTGTCCGCGGCTTCGATCGCGCGCTGTTTCGCGAGCGACTCGGCCGCCATCTGCGCGAAGCGCTGCACCACCGCATCGCCCAGCGGCAGGCTGCGCAGCGTCGCCGCGTGCTCGCGCGATTGCACGAGCGCGAAACGGGTGTAGGAGTTCTCGAAGCGCTCGGCCATCGTGCGCAGGGTGCGCGCCGAGGGCGTCTGTGCGGGATCGGCAACCGTCGCCGCCGCCGCAGACAGCGCCTCGCGGTAGGCGCCGCCGCCGAATTCGGCGTCCAGCGCCGCGGCGATCGGCGCGCATTCGGCGATCATCTGCTGCGCCCAGTCCGCGAGCCGCACCGTTTCCCGGCCGCGCTCGAGCACGAGCCCCGGCTCGCGGCCGCGCGCGGCAACTTTTTCCTGGTTATGCGCCGCGGCGACGATGTCCTCGGGCGTGTCGGGCGGGCTTTCGGACAGCAGGCAATGCAGCAGGAACGCATCGAGAAAGCGCATGGTGCGCGCGGTGATGCCCACGGGCGCGAACGGGTCGAGGTCCATCAGGCGCACTTCGACGTACTCGACGCCGCGCTCCCGGAGCGCGTGCAGCGGCCGCTCGCCGCTCTTGATGCGGCACTTGGGGCGGATCTTGCCGTAGAACTCGTTTTCGATCTGCAGCAGCGTCGTCGAGAGCTGGCGGTAGCCGTCGACGAGATAGCCCTTGCCGTCGCCTTCGCTGCCGGTGATGCCGAAGCGCTCGTACGGCGCATAGGACTCGAGCATCGCTTTTTCGAGCGCCGCGCCGTAGGCCTCGAGGCTGTTGAAGCTGGCGATGATCGACGACTGCGCGTTGCTCTGGTAGCCCAGGCGCCCCATGCGCAGCGTGGTGGCGTGCGGGAGGTAGAGCGTGCCCGGCTTGAGCGTCTGCAAGCGATGGTCGCGCTGCTCGACGAACGAGGTGCAGGCCGCGGGCGAGGCGCCGAAGAGGTACATCGGCAGCCAGCCGCTGCGCCGGAAGTTGCGCAGCAGCGAAAAGTAATCCGCGTTCGAGAGCCCGGGCAGCGACCAGTTGTAGTGGATGCCGCTGATCATCTGCATGCGCCGGCCGTAGCGGTAGGCGAGGCCGTTGCGGTAGACGGTCTTGGCGCGCCCGAGGTTCGAGTGGCCGTAGCGGCCGAGCGGGATGCGATCGTCGGCGGGCAGGCCGCAGGGCATGCTCGCGCACCACAGGATCTCCTCGCCGATGGCGCGGTAGACGACCTGGTGGATGTGCGTCACCTCCTCGATGCAGGCCTCGGGGCTCGGATGCGGATCGGTGATCAGTTCGAGCTGCGCCTCGCTGAAATCGGTGGTGATGTGCGCGTGCGCGAGCGCCGAGCCGAGCGCCGCCGGATGCGGCGTCTCGGCGACCTTGCCGTCGGGCCGCACGCGCAGCGATTCCTTCTCGATGCCGCGGCGCATGCCGCGCAGGCGTGCGCCGGAAAGCGGGCGCAGGCGTTCCTCGAGCCGGCTCATGGAGAACTGCAGGGCTCAGCCGATGCCGAGCAGCTCGACTTCGAAAATCAGCGTCGCGTTCGGCGGGATGACGCCGCCGGCGCCGCGCGCGCCGTAGCCGAGTTCGGGCGGGACGGTGAGCTCGCGCCGGCCGCCCACCTTCATGCCCTGCACGCCCTCGTCCCAGCCCTTGATGACGTGCCCGGCGGCGAGCGGGAATTCGAACGGCTCGCCGCGGTCCTTGCTCGAATCGAACTTGCGGCCCTTCTCGCCGCCGTAGTGGAGCCAGCCGGTGTAATGCACGCTGACCTGGCTGCCGGCTTTCGCCTCGGCGCCTGCGCCGGCGGCGAGATCTTCGATGATGAGGCCGCTCGCGGTCGTGATCTTGGGCATGAAACGTTTCCTTGGAATTGTTGGAAGAGGGGCCGCGAAGGGCCGCGGC
>SCUH01000075.1 GCA_004298295.1 Betaproteobacteria bacterium
TCTTCGTGAGCTGGCTGCCGCTGTACCACGACATGGGCCTGATCGGCGGCTGCTTCGCGACCATGTTCCTCGGCTTTCCGGTGGTGCTGATGTCGCCGCTCGCGTTCCTGTCGCGGCCGAGCGCCTGGCTGCGCGCGATCCACCGCCATCGCGGCACCATTTCGGGCGGGCCGAATTTTTCCTACGAGCTGTGCCTGCGCCGCATCGCCGACGAGGAGATGGCCGGAATCGATCTTTCGTCCTGGCGCTTCGCCTTCAATGGCGCCGAACCCGTGAGCCCCGAGACGATCAACGCGTTCGTCGAGCGTTTCGCCAGGTGGGGCTTTCGCCGTAACGCGATCTCGCCCGTTTACGGACTGGCCGAGTGCACGGTGGGGGTGTCGTTCACGACGCCGGGCGAGCCCTGGCGCATGGACGCGCTCGACCGAGACGCCTTCACGCGCAGCGGCGAGGCGGTGCTCGCGAAGCCGGATGATCCGGCGCCGCTCAAGGTGGTCGGCTGCGGCCATGTCATCGAGGGTCACGACCTGCGCGTGGTCGATGCTGCCGGCCTCGAGCTGCCGGATCGCCAGGAAGGGCTGCTGCAATTCCGCGGCCCTTCGGCGACCTCCGGCTACTACCGCAACCCGGAGGCGACCAAGGGGCTCTTCTCCGGCGGCTGGGTCAACACCGGGGACCGCGCCTATCTCTCGGACGGCATGGTCTACATCACCGGTCGCGAGAAGGACATCATCATCCGCGGCGGCCGCAATATCAGTCCCTACGAGCTGGAGCAGGCGGTGGGCAACCTCGCCGGCATCCGCCGCGGCTGCGTCGCCGTGTTCGGCAGCCGTGACGCCGCGACCGGCACCGAGCGCGTCGTGGTGCTCGCCGAAATGCGCGACCGCGACGCCTCGCGCCACGACGATCTCAAACGCATGATCAACGAGCTGGCCGTGGGCCTGATCGGCGCGCCGGCCGACGACATCGTGTTCGCGCCGCCGGCCACCGTGCCGAAGACTTCCAGCGGCAAGATCCGCCGCGTCGCCGCGCGCGAGTTCTACGAGCGCGGCCCCAGCTGGGTGAAGCCGCAGGCGGTGTGGCTGCAGTTCCTGCGCTTGGTGCTGGCGGGCGCCGCACCGCAGCTGCGCCGCGGGCTGCGCGCTGCGGGCGGAGCGCTCTTTGCGCTGCGCGCCTACGCGGCGCTCGCCGTGCTCTTTCCGGTCGCGTTCATCGCCGCGGCGGTGGCGCCGGTGCGCGCCTGCTGGAGCGTGGGCCGCACCGTTTCGCGCTGGTTCCTGCAGCTGTCGGGCATCCCAGTGGTGGCGCGCGGGCTGGAGAACCTGGCGCCTGGCAAACCCGTCGTCCTGGCGGTCAACCACACGAGTTACCTCGATGCGGTGGTGCTGCTGTCGCTGCTCGAGTACCGCGGCTACGCCTTCATCGCCAAGCGCGAGTTCGAGGAGGGCTTTTTCATGCGCACGCTGCTCGCGGGCTTCGGCACGCAGTTCATCGAGCGTTTCGACGTTGCGAAAAGCGCCGAACACGCCAACGAAATGGCGCGCGCGGCGCAACGCGGCGCCTCGCTCATCGTGTTTCCCGAAGGCACGCTCAAGCGCGTCACCGGCCTGATGCCCTTTCGCACCGGCGCCTTCAAGGCGGCGGCGCAGGCCGGCGTCGCGGTGGTCCCCGTGGCACTGCGCGGCGTGCGCTCGGCGCTGCGCGACGGCACCTGGTATCTGCGGCGCGCGGCGGTGGCGGTCACAGTCGGCGAACCGCTGGTGCCGAGGGGATCGGACTGGAGCGCGGCCGTCGAGCTGCGCGATGCGGTGCGCGCGGTCATCCTGAAGCACTGCGGCGAGCCGGATCTTGCGCCGGCCGGCGCGCGCGGCGGCGACTCAGGCAAGGACCCCTAGCACCAGCAGCGCCCCCGCGGCGAGCACGATCCAGGTGACCGAAGTGCCGATGACCCGCGCAGGAAACACGCCCGCATAGATGCCAAAGGCGTGCACCACGCGCGCCGCGAGGAGCGCGATCCCGAGCGCATAGACGACCCAGTGTTTGGCGGCCATCCATTCCAGGAGCCCGATCAACGCGAGCGCCATCGGCACGTACTCGGTGAAATTGCCCTGGACGCGGATCGCGCGGCCGAGGTCCTCGTCGCCGCCGTCGAACAGATTGACCTTCTTTTTCGCCCGCAGCATCGTGACGCGGACGCTCACGGCGACGAGCATCAGGGCCAGCAGCGCGGTGAAAGCCGCCGTGATCGGTATCGGAACGCTGATCATGTCCATGTCTGCCCTCCTCCGGCCGCAGTGTAACGCCTGCAGCGGCCGCCTACTTCAGGATCCTGAGCAGGTTGTGATGGGCGTCGGTGAACACCGGCAGATCGGGCCGCGCCTCGATCGGCACGGCGGCCTGCGCCAGCAGCGGCTGCCCGAGCAGCGCCTGGCTGCGCGTGACGATGATCTGGTCGGTCGATGAATACCAGTAGCCGCTGCCCTCCGCACCCGCCGGCGTGTCCGATACCAGCACGGCCTCGAAGCCGAATTCGGCGGCCAGGCGCTTGACCACCGGCATCAGGTCGACGAAGCGGTTGGTCGCCTGGAACACGATCACGCCGTCGGGCCTGAGGTGCCTGACGTAGATCGCCATCGCTTCGCGCGTGATGAGGTGCATCGGGATCGAATCGCCCGAAAACGCATCGATGCCGAGCAGGTCGTAATCCCTCGGGGCTTCGCGCTCCAGCGACAGCCGCCCGTCGCCCATCACGACGGCGCTGGCGGCGGCGGTGTGCTTGAGAAAGCTGAACTCGCTGCCGGCGATTTCCGCCACGCGCGGACTGATCTCGTAGAAGACGAACTCGTCGCCCGCCCGGCCGTAAGCCGCGATCACGCCCGCACCGAGCCCGAGGATGCCGACCTTGAGCGGCTGGCGCGGGCGCAGTTCGCGCAACGCGCGGAAGGTGCGCCCATAGCCCGTGGTGGGGCCGAAATAGTCGCTCGGCACGTTGCGCTGCGCCTCGCCCAGAAGCTGGCCGCCGTGCATGATCGCGCCGTGGTACATCGCGCGGTACGGCACGGGGCTGGGATGGTCGCGCGTGCGCACCACGCCATAGAAATCACGTCGCATCACGCGCACGTTGTCGGTGTAATCGAAGGCGCCGCGCCCGACCAGCGCGAGCGTCGCCACGAGCACCGCGGCGCCGGCGGCGCGCGCCGGGCCGCGCACGCTCGCGCTCACCAGCACCGCGAGCAGCACCAGGGCGATGCCGAGCTCGAAGTAGCCGTTCAGCGCGAGCGGCGCCGCGATCGCCACCAGCACGGCGCCGGCCGCGCCGCCGAGCGACAGCATCAGGTAGAAGCGGGTCAGGTGCCGCGGATCCGGCTTGCGCTGCGCGAGTTCCCCATGGCACAGCATGCAGGCGGCGAACAGGCCCGCGAAATACACCGGCACTGCGACCCACAGGTCGAGCGAGTTCATGGTCCAGGCCATCGCCGGCAGCAGGCCGGCGAGCGCGATGAGGAACACCGGGCGCCGGTACCAGCGCGGATGGTCGAACGCGAGAATGAAGCTGAGCAGGTACAGCGACAGCGGCAACACCCAGAGAAACGGCACGCTCGCGATGTTCTGCGTCACGTGATTGGTGGTCGCGAGCAGCATCACCGAACCCATGCCGGAGAGCGCGAACCACTGCAGCTGCGCCGCGAGCGCGGGCGGCGCGCCGCGCGCCTGCACCACCGCCTCTGCCGCAGGCAGCACGGCCATCGAACGCCAGGCGATCGAGCCGCACAGCAGCACCAGCGCGGCGTAGAGCGCCGACCAGATCCAGCCGAGCTGGGGCAGCGTGAGGAACGGCTCGAACAGCACCGGGAATCCGAGCAGCGCGGTAAGCGAGGCAAAATTGGACAGCGCGAACAGGCGGTACGGCACCGCGCTCCGGAAGCGCCGCCAGTACCAGGCCTGCAGCAGCGGCGTGGTGGTCGACAGCAGGAAATACGGCAGGCCGATCGTCGCCGCGAGCAACAGCAGGATGGCGAGGATCGGCGCTTCGCCGCCCTGCGGCTTCAAGCTGTTCGAGGCGATGATCGGCAGGAACGCGAGCGACGCCAGGAGCAGCGCGAGGTGCAGCAGCGCCTGCCGCCGCGGCCCCAGGCGCGTCGTCAGGTCGGCGTACGCATAGCCCGCCAGCAGCGCGCTCTGGAAGAACACCAGGCAAGTCGTCCACACCGCCGCCGAGCCGCCGAACCAGGGCAGGATCTGCTTCGCGATGATCGGCTGCACCAGGAACAGCAGGAACGACGAGACGAAGATCGTCGCCGCGTAGGGCAACACCGCGGATA
This sequence comes from Betaproteobacteria bacterium, assembly GCA_004298295.1. Taxonomy (GTDB): domain Bacteria; phylum Pseudomonadota; class Gammaproteobacteria; order Burkholderiales; family SG8-39; genus 2-02-FULL-66-14. The sequence continues at coordinate 4,323 of SCUH01000075.1, forward strand.
GCGTGACCGCCGTGCGGTCAGCAGGAGGCACCGCCCGCAAGCCTCGCGCCCGGCTAACGCAGGACCGACTTCAGCGTGCGACCCATCTCGGCCGGATTGCGCGTCACCCGGATGCCGCACGCCTCCATCACCGCCAGCTTTTCCTGCGCCGTGCCCTTGCCGCCGGAGATGATGGCGCCGGCATGGCCCATGCGCTTTCCCGGCGGCGCCGTGATCCCGGCGATGAAGCCGACCACCGGCTTTTTCATGTGCTCTTTCACCCAGTACGCGGCGGTTTCCTCGTCCGAGCCGCCGATCTCGCCGATCATCACCACGGCGTCGGTACCCGGATCGTCGTTGAAAAGCTTCAGCACGTCGATGTGCTTGAGCCCGTTGACCGGGTCGCCGCCGATGCCCACGGCGCTCGACTGACCGATGCCCAGGTCGCTCAATTGCGCCACCGCCTCGTAGGTGAGCGTGCCCGAGCGCGACACCACGCCGATGCGGCCCTGGCGATGGATGTGCCCCGGCATGATGCCGATCTTGAGCTCGCCCGGCGTGATCACGCCCGGACAGTTGGGTCCCAGCAGCAGCGTCCTGCGGTTTTCCTTTTTCATGCGCTCGCGCACCGCGATCATGTCGCGCACCGGAATGCCCTCGGTGATGCAGATCACGAGGTCGAGATCCGCCTCCACCGCCTCCCAGATCGCGGCGGCCGCGCCCGCCGGCGGGACGTAGATCACCGAGACCCCGGCGCCGGTGTGCTGCTTCGCCTCGCGCACCGAACCGAAGATCGGGATGCCCTCGAAGTCCTCGCCCGCGCGCTTCGGATTGACGCCGGCGACGAAGCATTCGCGGCCGTTGGCGTACTCGCGGCTGGTGCGCGTGTGGAACTGCCCCGTGTTGCCGGTGATGCCCTGCGTGATCACACGGCTGCTGCGGTTGATGAGGATGCTCATTTCTTCTTCCCCTTCGCACGCGCCGCCATGCGTTTCACCTTGGGCTTCAGCTTCGCCTTGGGCTTGGGCTTGAGTTTCGCCTTGGCCTTGGGCTTCGGTTTGGGCTTCGGTTCGGGTTTCTTTTTCAGCGCCAACGCCTTGACCGCCGCAACCACCTTTCGGCCGGCCTCGGCCATGTTGTCGGCCGAAATGATCGGCAAGCCGGAGTCCTTCAGGATCTTCCTGCCGATGTCCTCGTTGGTGCCCTTCATGCGCACCACCAGCGGCACCGAGAGCCTCACCTCGCGGGCAGCGGCGACGATGCCGGTGGCAATCGTGTCGCATTTCATGATGCCGCCGAAGATGTTGACCAGGATCGCCTTCACCTTGGCGTTCGAGAGCATGATCTTGAACGCCGCGGTCACTTTCTCGGCGCTGGCGCCGCCGCCGACGTCGAGAAAATTGGCCGGCTCGCCGCCGTAGAGCTTGATCGTGTCCATGGTGGCCATCGCCAGCCCTGCCCCGTTCACCATGCAGCCGATGTTGCCGTCGAGCGAGATGTACGACAGGTCGTGTTTCGAGGCCTCGATCTCGAGCGGGTCCTCCTCGTCGAGGTCGCGCAGCGCCACGATTTCGGGATGGCGGTAGAGCCCGTTGTCGTCGAAATTGAGCTTGGCGTCGAGCGCCACGACGCGGCCCTCGCCGGTCACGACGAGCGGATTGATTTCGGCGAGCGAGGCGTCGGTCGCATCGAAACACCGATAGAGCGCCTGCAGCAGCCGCGCGGCATCGGGCACCGATGCCTTCGGCACGCCGATGCTGCGCGCGACGACCTGCGCATCGGCATCGGCCAGGCCGATGGCCGGGTCGATGAACACCTTGCGGATCTTCTCCGGGTGCTTCGCGGCCACCTCCTCGATGTCCATGCCGCCTTCGGACGAAGCCATCAGGCAGACGCGCTGCGTCTGGCGGTCGACCACCATGCCGACGTAGAGCTCCTTGGCGACGTCGGCCCCTTCCTCGATCAGCAGGCGCCGCACCTTCTGCCCGGCGGGCCCGGTCTGGTGCGTCACCAGCTGCATGCCGAGGATCTGCCCGGCCTGCACGCGCACCTCGTCAAGGGACTTGGCGACTTTGACGCCGCCGCCCTTGCCGCGCCCGCCGGCGTGGATCTGCGCCTTGACCACCCAGACGCTGCCGCCGAGACTGCGCGCCGCCGCCGACGCCTCGTCGACCGTGAAACAGGCGATGCCGCGCGGCGTGGCGACGCCGTACTTGCGCAACAGCTCCTTGCCCTGATATTCGTGGATCTTCATGCCTTCACCCTGTTGGCGCCTGAGTACCGCTTCGTATCGATCGTCGGCAGCGGCATAGGGGCGCGCATTTTAGCATTCGCACCCCCTGCTAGAATTGATCATGCCCTGCATTCTCGCGCTCGATCAGGGAACGACCAGTTCGCGCGCCATCGTTTTCGACCAGGATGGCGTTGCGCTCGCCACGGCACAGCGCGAATTCCGCCAGCTCTACCCGCAGCCGGGCTGGGTCGAGCATGACGCGCAGGAAATCTGGCTCACCCAGCGCAACGTGGCGCGCGAAGCGATCGACAAGGCCGGCATCGGCGCCGAGGCGCTGCGCGCCGTCGGCATCGCCAATCAGCGCGAGACGGTCGTGCTCTGGGACCGGCAGACGGGCGAGCCGCTTTACAACGCGATCGTGTGGCAGGACCGGCGCACGGCGCCGGCCTGCGCCGACCTGCGTGCCGCGGGTGCCGCGGATACGGTCCGGGCCAAGACCGGCCTCGTCATCGACCCCTATTTCTCGGCCACCAAGATCGCGTGGCTGCTCGACCACCTGCCGGGGGCGCGCGCGCGCGCCGAGCGCGGCGAGCTCGCCTTCGGCACGATCGACAGCTGGCTGGTGTGGCAGCTGTCGCAGAGCCGCACGCACGTCACGGATCCGTCGAACGCCTCGCGCACCATGCTGTTCAACATCCACACCGGCGATTGGGATGACGAGCTGCTCGGCCTGCTGCGCGTGCCGCGCGCGATTCTGCCCGAGGTATTCCCGTCGGCGCATGCCTTCGGCATGGTGGCGCCGGACATTCTCGGCAGCGCGGTGCCGATCGCCGGCATCGCCGGCGACCAGCAGGCGGCGCTCTTCGGCCAGGCCTGCCACCGCCCCGGCATGGCGAAAAACACCTATGGCACCGGCTGCTTCATGCTGATGCACACCGGCGATCGCGCGGTGGCCTCCGCCAACGGGCTGATCACCAGCGCGGCGGCGCAGCTCGGCCGCGCGCGCGACGCGCGCGATGCCGAAAAGGAATACGTGCTCGAAGGCAGCGTGTTCGTCGGCGGCGCGGTGGTGCAATGG
>SCUH01000006.1 GCA_004298295.1 Betaproteobacteria bacterium
GCCCGGGCGCCAGATCGCGCGGCAACTCGACCGGGCCGAAGCGGATGCGCCGCAGCCGGCTGACGCGGCAGCCGACCGCCTCGAACAGGCGGCGCACCTCGCGATTGCGGCCCTCGCGCAGCGCCACGCGGTACCAGCGATTGGCTCCCGCGGCCTTGCCGGTCGCCTCGATCGACTCGAAACGCGCCCGCTGCCCCTCCTCGAGTGCCACGCCGCCGAGCAGCTGGCGCTGCGCCGCGTCCGTCAACTCACCCAGCACCCGCGCCACGTAGATGCGCTCGATGCCATGTCTCGGATGCATCAGGCGGTTGGCGAGTTCGCCGGAATCCGTGAACAGCAGCAGCCCGGAGCTGTTCAGGTCGAGGCGCCCGACCGCGATCCAGCGTCCCTGAGCGAGCGCCGGCAGTCGGGCGAACACGGTGGCCCGGCCCTCCGGGTCGCGTCGCGTGACCAGTTCCCCTTCCGGCTTGTGATAGGCGATGACGCGCGGCAAGGCCGGCGCGGCGGCAAGCCGCGCCGGCTGGCCGTCGATCGTGATGATCTCGCCTGTCGCCGCGCGGTCTCCGAGTCGGGCGACACGCCCGGCGACTGCAATCCGTCCTGCGGCAATCCAGCCCTCGATCTCCCGGCGCGAGCCGAGCCCCGCCGCGGCGAGCAGCTTCTGCAGCCGCTCGCGTTGCGGCTCAGGCGCTGCCTGGGGAGGCGTCCTGGACTTCGGGCGCTGGGGCGGGCGGGGCTTCAAGCGCAACGGTCCTGGCAATCTCGTCGAGCGGCGGCAATTCCTCGAGAGAACGCAGACCCAGATCGTCGAGGAACGTTCGGGTGGTGGCATAGAGCGCCGGGCGACCGGGGGTGTCGCGATGACCGACGACGTCGATCCAGCCGCGACCTTCGAGCGCCTGGATGATCGACGCCGACACGCCTACGCCGCGCAGGTTTTCGATGTCGCCCCGCGTCACCGGCTGGCGGTAGGCGATGATGGCCAGCGTCTCCATCACGGCGCGCGAATAGCGCGGCGCTCGCTCGGTGCGCAGGCGCTCGATGAAGGGTTCGAATTCCGGACGGGTCTGGAAGCGCCAGCCGCTGGCGAGGCTCACCAGTTCCACCGCGCGATCGCGCCAGTCCTCGCGCAGCTCTTCGAGCAGGCGCCGCAAAGTGTCCGCTCCGGGGTCTTCGTCGAACAGGCGCTTCAATTCGGTGAGCGGCAGCGGCTCGCTCGCTGCAAGCAGCGCCGCCTCGAGGATGCGCTTGGCTTCAGTGGGGCTTGGCACCGGCCAGCCTGACGTAGATGGGGGCATAACTTTCCGACTGGGTGATATCGACCAGCGTCTCTCGCGCCAGCTCGAGCAGCGCGAGCAGCGTCACCACCAGCACCGCCACGCCGCGCGCCGGATCGAACAGCTCGCCGAACTCGAGCACGCGGTGCTCCTGCAGGCGCCGCAGCACGCGGCTCATGTGCTCGCGTACCGACAGTTCCTCGCGCGTGATGTGGTGATGTGCGCTCAGGCGCGCGCGATGCAGCAGCCCGCGCCAGGCTTCGGCCAGGTCGCGCACGTTCACGTCCGGCAGGCGCTCGCCGGCGGCCTTCTCGATGAACACCGAAATCGCGATCACGTCGCGCCCCGCCTGTGGCAGGGCATCGAGCCTGTGCGCCGCCTGCTTCATCTGCTCGTACTCCAGCAGCCGCCGCACCAGTTCGGCGCGCGGGTCCGCCTCCTCCGCCTGCACCGTCGGCGGCCGCGGCAGCAGCATGCGCGACTTGATCTCCATCAGCATCGCGGCCATCACCAGGTACTCGGCAGCGAGCTCCAGGTTTTTCGAGCGCATCGCCTCGACGTACTCCAGGTACTGCCGCGTCAGCGGCGCCATGGCGATGTCGAGGATGTCCAGATTCTGCCTGCGGATGAGGTACAGCAGCAGGTCGAGCGGGCCTTGGAAAGCCTCGAGCATCACCTCGAGCGCATCGGGCGGGATGTAAAGATCCGCCGGCAGCTCGGCGAGCGGCTCGCCGTAGATCCGGGCCACCGGCGCCGCGGTCTCGCTCATGTGTAGAGCAGCCCCATCGCTTCGCGCACATCGCGCATGGTTTCCGCCGCCAGCCGACGCGCCTTGTCGCAGCCGTCGGCAAGAATGTTGTTCACCAGCGTGGGATCGTCGAGGTAGACCTGCGCACGCTCGCGGATCGGCGCGAGCTCGGCCAGCACGGCGTCGATCACCGGCTGCTTGCATTCCAGGCAGCCGATGCCCGCGGTGGTGCAGCCCTGGCGTACCCACTGCTGCCTCGCTTCGTCCGAATACACCTGGTGCAGCGGCCACACCGGGCAGCACTCGGGGTTGCCCGGGTCGCTGCGCTTCACGCGCGCCGGGTCGGTCGGCATGGTGCGGATCTTGCGCGTCACGGCTTCCGGCTCCTCGCGCAGCGCAATCGAATTGCCGTAGGACTTCGACATTTTCTGGCCGTCCAGCCCGGGCATGCGCGAGGCCGCCGTGAGCAGCGCCTCGGGTTCGACCAGGATGCGCTTGCCCGCGCCTTCGAGCCAGCCGTAGAGCCGTTCACGATCGCCGCGCGAAAGATTCTGCTGCTCGTCGAGCAGCACCTGGGCGCGCTTCAGCGCCTCGGCGTCGCCCTGCTCGAGGAACTTCTTGCGCAGCTCGTTCCACAGGCGCGCCTTCTTCGAGCCCATCTTCTTCGCCGCCGCCTTGGCCTTGTCCTCGAAACCCGCATCGCGCCCGTAGAGGTGATTGAAGCGGCGCGCGACTTCGCGCGTGAATTCGACGTGCGGCACCTGGTCCTCGCCCACCGGCACGTAGCGGGCGCGGTACATCAGGATGTCCGCGGACTGCAGCAGCGGGTAGCCGAGAAAACCGTAGGTCGCCAGGTCGCGGTCGGCGAGCTTCGCCTGCTGGTCCTTGTAGGTCGGCACGCGCTCGAGCCAGCCGAGCGGCACCATCATCGAAAGCAGCAGGTGCAGCTCGGCGTGCTCCGGGATCTGCGACTGCACGAACAGCGTCGCCTGCCCGGGATCGACGCCCGTGGCGAGCCAGTCGATCACCATGTCGTTGCCGCTCTTCTGCAGCTCGCCGGGATTCTCGTAGTCGGTGGTCAGCGCATGCCAGTCGGCGACGAAGAACAGGCAGGGATACTCCGACTGCAGCCGCACCCAGTTGCGCAGCACGCCGTGGTAGTGGCCGAGGTGCAGGGCGCCGGTCGGACGCATGCCGGAAAGTACGCGGGTCTCGTACATGGCTCAGAGCCGGAACACGCTGCCGATGAGGGCAAACGCCACATTGAGCATCGGTCCCAGAATGACGCCCAGATAGCCCGTGAACAGCAGCACGAGCAGGATCGGGAAGCCAAAGGGTTCCAGCTTCGCATACTGCCAGGCCATCCGGTGGGGCAGCAGGCTCGCCACGATCCGGCCGCCGTCCAGCGGCAGGATCGGCAGCAGATTCAGGAGCATCAGGACCATGTTCACTTCGATTCCGGCGATGCCCATGCGTCGCATCGGGGTGGCGAAATAGTCTGCCGGCAGCACGTCGGCGAACTTGATGATCGCAGCCCACGCCATGGCCATCGCCAGATTCGAGACGGGGCCCGCCGCAGCGACCCACATCATGTTCTGCTTCGGTCGCCTCAGTGCCGAGTAATTCACGGGCACCGGTTTGGCCCAGCCGAACAGGTAGCCGCCGCCGCCGGCGAGTTTGCTGACCACCAGGATCAGGATCGGCACGATGACGGTGCCGACAAGGTCGATATGCCGCACCGGATTGAGGCTGATGCGGCCCTGCGCGTATGCCGTCAGGTCGCCGAAATGCCGCGCCACGTAACCGTGCGCCGCCTCGTGCAGGGTGATCGCGAACAGCACGGGGAGCGAATAGATGGCGAGGGTCTGGGCGAGCTGGCTGACGTCCATCGACGACTTCGAATGGCGCTGCAGTTTAT
>SCUH01000076.1 GCA_004298295.1 Betaproteobacteria bacterium
CCGGTAGGCCCGGATGAACGCTTCCTGCGTCACGTCCTCGACCTCGGCCGGGTCGCGGATCAGCCGCTGCAGCAGCCGCGCGAGCTTGCGCTGGTACTTCTCCACCAGCAAACCGAACGCACGCTGGTCGCCGCGCTGGACCCGGGCCACCAGTTCCCGGTCGATATCCCGCGAATTCACCGGCGCGGCCCCGCGCCGCGCGCCCGTCTCGCGCCCGCCGCAGCCTCGCTTCGCCCATGAGCCACAGACCGCGGTCTCCGCAAATAGTTCGATCCGGCTCGCCGCCGCCGCTCAGCCGTCATCCGGCGCCGCGGCGGCGGCCGGCAGCCGGCCCCACCTTGCCCAGAGCCGCAGCTGGCGGAACGGCGCCGCATCGAGCATGTCGCCCGTGACGAGCAGGTGGCGTCGCGACCGCTGCTGCAATTCGAGGATCACCCAGTAGCGGCCGGCAAGCGCCCTGCCGGCCGCCGCCGGCACGCACCCGCCGCCCGCGAAGTCCACGCTGGCGCGCCCGTCGGCTTGCAGTTCAATGCTGCGCACGGCATGGCGCCCGCGCAACAGCCCCCGCTCCCTTGCGGTGGCCGCGCCCAACCCCACTGCCAGCGCCGCGAGTGCGACGCCCGCCGCGCCCGGCACCACGAGGACCAGGCAGGCCCCGGCGAGGACATGCGCCGCGGCGAGCGCGGCGGCCAGCCCCCGCGAAGGACGAAGTTCCAGCCGCACAGGGCCGAGGTGCCGCTCAAATCCCGGAAAAAACGAGGGTGCCGTTGGTGCCGCCGAAACCAAAGGAATTGGACAGCGCCAGGCGGATCGGCAGGCGGCGCGCGACGTTCGGCACGTAGTCGAGATCGCACTGCGGATCCGGGTTGTGCAGGTTGATGGTCGGCGGCGAGATCTGGTCGCGGATCGCGAGCACGGTAAAGATCGCCTCCACGCCCCCGGCCGCGCCGAGCAGGTGGCCGGTCATCGACTTGGTCGAGTTGACCGCCACTTTCGGCGCCCGCGCCCCCAGCAGCCGCTTCACGGCGACCGTCTCCGCGATATCGCCCAGCGGCGTCGAGGTGCCATGGGCGTTGATGTAGTCCACGCTCGAGGGGTCCGCAGCCGCGTCGCGCAGGGCGTTGCGCATGCAACGGAAAGCGCCGTCGCCGTCCTCGGCGGGCGCAGTCATGTGGTAGGCGTCCGAGGACAAGCCGTACCCCACGAGTTCGGCGTAGATCCGGGCGCCGCGCGCCTTGGCGTGCTCCAGTTCCTCGAGCACCATGGCGCCGGAGCCCTCGCCCAGGACGAAACCGTCGCGGTCGCGGTCCCAGGGCCGGCTCGCGCCCGGCGGATCGTCGTTGCGGGTCGACAGCGCCCGCGCCGCCGCAAACCCCCCCATCGCCAGCTCCGTCACCGTCGCCTCGGCCCCGCCCGCGATCATGGCGTCGACCTCCCCGAGGCGGATCGACTTCGCGGCCTCGCCCAGGCAGTGCGTCGAAGTCGTGCAGGCCGTGACCATCGCCAGGTTGGGCCCCTTGGTGCCGAGCGTGATCGAAAGATTGCCGGCGATCATGTTGATGATGGTGCCGGGAATGAAGAACGGCGAGATGCGCCGCGGACCGCTTTTCAGCAGCTCGTCGTGCATCGCCTCGATCAGCGGCAGGCCGCCGATCCCCGAGCCGAAATTGATGCCGATGCGCTCGGCATTCTCCGGCGTCACCGCAAGCCCGGAGTCGCGCCAGGCCTGCAGGCCGGCCGCCATGCCGTAATGGATGAAGGTATCCATCCGGCGCGCTTCCTTGGGCGACAGATACTGCGAGAGCTCAAACCCGCGCACCTCGCCGGCGATCTGGCTCGCGAGGCGCGCCGGGTCGAACCGGGTGACGCGGGCGATGCCGGACTTGCCGGCCAGGATGTTGCTCCAGGCCTCCTGGATCGTGTTGCCGACCGGGCTGATGATGCCCAGCCCGGTGACGACGACTCTGCGGCGTTGCACCGTGCGGGTCGCGCTCAGGACTTGCTGTGCGACTTCACGTAATCGATGGCCTGCTGCACGGTCGTGATCTTCTCGGCCTCCTCGTCCGGGATCTCGGTCTCGAACTCCTCCTCGAGCGCCATCACCAGCTCGACCGTATCGAGCGAATCCGCGCCCAAATCATCGACGAACGACGACTCGTTCTTGATCTCGGCCTCGTTCACGCCGAGCTGTTCGGCAACGATTTTCTTGACGCGCTGCTCTATGTTTTCCATCCTGCTCTCCTTCCCTGTCTGGGCCTCGATCGGAATCGACGCGGCCGGCCATTTTACCGGAATCACGCCATGTACATGCCGCCATTGACGTGCAACACGCTGCCCGTGACGTAGCCGGCGGCGGGCGAAGCGAGATACGCCACCGCCGCGGCGATCTCCTCGGCGCGGCCGAGCCGCCCGAGCGGAATCTGCGCCAGCAGCGCGTTGCGCTGCTCATCGGCGAGCGCGCGCGTCATGTCGGTGTCGATGAAACCGGGCGCGACGCAGTTCACCGTGATGCCGCGGCTGCCGAGCTCGCGCGCCAGCGCGCGCGCCATCCCCGCGACGCCCGCCTTGGCCGCGGCA
>SCUH01000007.1 GCA_004298295.1 Betaproteobacteria bacterium
GCAGGGCAATCTCGACCCTGCAGCGCTTTACGCGCCGCCGGAGCGCGTGCGCGCCGAAGCGCGGCGTGTCCTCGATGCCTTCGGCCCGAGCCCGGGACACGTATTCAATCTCGGCCACGGGATCACGCCGCAGGCAAGTCCCGACGCTGTCGCGGCGCTGGTGGACGAAGTGCGCACTTACAGCCGCGCCTTGCGTCGCATCCGGGCCACAGCGAGCGCCGCACGTCCCGCTTCGGCCTGATCTATTCACAATTCGGTCGCTTGATCGGAAATCGCCGCTGCCGCAGGCAACGCAGGGGGAATCATTGCGCAAGTCTCTGACCCGAATGAAGAAAAAATCTCACCGCAATCGATCTTCGGCGTTGCATCAAGAAATCTGTGGATAAGAAGCGGATCGGGTACCGGATTACCCACAAACTTATCCACATCGTCTGGAACTGATTGAAAATTCCTTTACGTGGCAAGGGCTCGCAGCGCAATCCCATGCGAAGGCTCAGGTTCCGTGACTAAGCCCTTGCAGGGACTTGAAAAAATGAAGCCGCTCAACGCACGCTCCCTCTGCCAATGAATCTGATGCGCGTCGCGCTCGACGTCCCGATCGCGACCCTGTTCGATTATCTGGTTCCGGACACGCTGGAACTGCAGCCCGGGGACCGGGTCGTGGTGCCGTTCGGCGCGCGCACGCGGGTCGGCATCGCGATTGAAACGGCGCAGCACAGCGACGTACCGCCGGAGAAACTGAAACCCGTCGCGCGCGTGCTGCAGGACGCGCCGCGGCTGACGCGCCAGTGGCTCGAATTCATGCGCTTTCTCGCCGCGTACTACCAGCGCCCGCTCGGCGAGACGGTGGTGCATGCGCTGCCGCCGCGCCTGCGCTCGCTGCGAGCGTTGCCCAAGGCGATCCGACAGTCCGCGCCGCTGCCGCCTTCGGGCACGCGCTTCATGGCGCGGCACACGCTCACCCCGGCGCAAGCCGAAGCCGTTAACCGCATGCGCGCGGCGCTCGGCCGCTTCCAGGTGTTCCTGTTGCATGGCGTGACCGGCAGCGGCAAGACCGAGGTTTACTTCCGCTTGATCGCGGAAGTGCTTGCGCGCGGCGCGCAGGCGCTGGTGCTGGTGCCGGAGATCGGCCTCACGCCGCAGCTCGAATCGCGCGTGCGCGAGGCCTTCCCGCAAACCCACGTCGCGGTGCTGCACAGCGCGCTCGAGGACGTTCCCCGCACGGCCGCCTGGCTGAGTGCGGCGCGCGGCGACGCCGGCATCGTGCTCGGCACGCGCCTGGCCGTGCTCGCGCCGCTGCCGCGTCTCGGTCTCGTCGTGGTCGACGAGGAACACGACGGCTCCTTCAAGCAGCAGGAAGGCCTGCGCTATTCCGGGCGCGACGCTGCGGTCGCGCGCGCCAAGCGGGAGGGCTGTCCGGCGGTGCTCGGCACGGCGACACCGTCGCTCGAATCCTGGCACAACGGCCTTGCGGGGCGTTACGAGACACTCTCGATCCCCGAACGCGCCGTCCCCGGCGCGCGCATGCCGCAGGTGCGCACCGTCGATCTGCGCACGGAACGCGAGGAGCACGGCCTGGCGCAAAGCGCGATCGCGGCGATCGGCCAGCGCCTGGCGCGCGCCGAGCAAAGCCTGGTCTTCATCAATCGACGCGGCTACGCCCCGGTGCTCGCCTGCGATGCCTGCGGCTGGGCGGCGGGCTGCGAGCGCTGCAGCACGCGCCTCGTGCTGCACGCCGCAGACCGGCGCCTGCGCTGCCACCATTGCGGCGCCGAGGCGTCGATCCCCCGAGCCTGCCCGACCTGCGGCAATCTCGACCTGCGTGCGCTCGGGCGCGGCACGCAGCGAGTCGAAGAGTCACTCGGTACGCTGTTTCCGCAGGCGCGCGTGCTACGCATCGACAGCGACAGCGCGCGCCGGCGCCATGAGCACGCGCGCAGGCTGGAAGGCATCCACCGCGGCGAGGGCGACATCCTGGTCGGCACCCAGCTCCTCGCCAAGGGGCACGACTTTCCGGCCCTGACGCTGGTCTGCGTGCTGAACGCCGATAGCGCGCTGTTTTCAACCGACTACCGCGCCGCGGAGCGCCTGTTCGCGACCCTGTCGCAGGTGGGGGGGCGTGCCGGCCGGCGCGAGACGCCCGGCGAAGTCCTGGTGCAGACGCGCTTCCCGCAGCACCCGCTCTATGCCGCACTGGCGCGGCACGACTACGCCGGGTTCGCCGCGGCGCAGCTCGCCGAGCGCGAGGCCGCCGGCTTTCCGCCGTTCGTGTTCGAAGCGGCCCTGCGCGCCGAGGCGCGCAAGCTCGACGCGGCGCTTGAATTTCTGCGCCAGGCCGCACGTGCCGTACCAGCGCACGAAGAGGTGATCGTCTACGACCCGGTGCCGCACGTCATCACGCGGCGCGCCGGCGCCGAGCGCGCGCAGCTGCTGATGCAATCGGCGTCGCGCCCGGCGCTGCAGGAGCACCTGCGCACATTGAGCGAGCACCTCTATGCGGCGCACGCGCCGGGGCTGCACTGGCATCTCGACGTCGATCCGATCGAGTTCGACTGAGGCGCGCCGCGGGCGCGGTTTATAATTCGCGCCCCCGATGGATTCCAGAATCGAGATCACGGCGCTGCTGCGCGAGGCGCTCGCGCGCACCGTACCCGAGGCAGCGGACGCCGAGATCGTCCTCGAGCGGCCGCGAGAGGCCGCGCACGGCGACTTTGCCTGCAACCTCGCGCTGCAACTGGCCCGGCGCCTGAACAAGAACCCGCGCCAGCTCGCCGCAGCGCTTGCGGCGGCGCTGCGCGCGCTGCCGGGGTTCGGCTCGGGTCCGATCGAACGGATCGAAGTCGCGGGCCCCGGTTTCATCAATCTGCACCTCGCGGCGCGCGCGCGGCATGCGGTGATCGACGCGGTGCTGCGCTCCGGCGCCGCCTATGGCCGCGCGAGCGCGGCCAAGCCGGAACGCATCCAGGTCGAATTCGTCTCCGCCAACCCCACCGGTCCGCTGCACGTCGGGCACGCACGGCAGGCGGCGCTCGGCGACGCCATCGCGAAACTGCTCGAAGCGCAGGGCCACGTCGTGACGCGCGAGTTCTACTACAACGACGCCGGCGTGCAGATCCGCAACCTGACGCGCTCGGTGCAGGCGCGCGCCCGGGGACTGAAGCCGGGCGACGCCGGCTGGCCGCAGGACGCCTATGACGGCGAATACGTGCAGGACATCGCGCAGGAATTTCTGGCGCGCAACACGGTACGCGCCGCGGACGGCGCGGCCGTGACCGCCAGCGGCAATGCCGAGGACCTCGAATCGCTCGAGCGCTTCGCCGTCACCTACCTGCGCCGCGAGCAGGACACCGACCTGCAGCGGCTCGGCGTGAATTTCGACGCCTATTACCTCGAGTCGAGCCTGTATGCCGACGGCAAGGTCGAAGCCGCGGTGCGCCGCCTGATCGCGAGCGGCAAGACCTTCGAGGCGGAAAGGGCGCTGTGGCTGCGCACCACCGAGTACGGCGACGACAAGGACCGCGTGGTGCGCAAGTCCGACGGCAGCTATACCTACTTTGTTCCCGACGTCGCCTACCACCTCACCAAGTGGCAGCGCGGCTTCCGGCGGGTGGTCAACGTGCAGGGTACCGACCATCACAGCACCGTGACGCGCGTGCGCGCCGGGCTGCAGGCGCTCGATCTCGGGGTGCCGCCGGGCTATCCCGATTACGTGCTGCACAGCATGGTGCGCGTCATGCGCGGCGGCGAGGAAGTGAAGATCTCGAAGCGCGCCGGCTCCTACGTCACGGTGCGCGACCTCGTCGACTGGGTGGGGCGCGACGCGACGCGTTTTTTTCTCGTCTCGCGGCGGGCCGACACCGAATTCGTGTTCGACATCGACCTGGCGCTCGCGCAGAGCGAGGAAAATCCGGTGTATTACGTGCAATACGCCCACGCGCGCGTCTGCAGCGTGTTCACGCAGTGGGGCGGCGACGTGCAGGCGCTGCACGGTGTCACGCTCGCGCCGCTCGCCGGCGCACGCGAATTGGCGCTGATGCAGCGGCTCGGTGAATTCCCCGAGCTGCTGCGGACCGCGGCGCAGGAATTCGCGCCGCATGCGATCGCTTTCTACCTGCGCGAACTCGCGGCCGAATTCCACAGCTACTATAATGCGGAGCGGATCCTGGTCGACGACGAGCAGGTCCGCGCCGCGCGCCTGGCGCTGTGCGCGGCCGTCCGGCAGGTGCTGGCCAACGGGCTGGCGCTGCTCGGCGTGAGCGCGCCGGAGAAGATGTGATGGCCAAACCCGCCAAGAGCGCACCGCGCAGCCGTTCCGGCGGCAGTTTCCTGCTCGGCGTGTTCATCGGCCTGATGCTCGGCCTGGGCATTGCCGTCGGCGTCGCGTTCTACCTGAACAAGACGCCCCTGCCCTTCATCACGAAGACCAAGCCCCTGGCGGCCAAGGACGCGGCGCAGCCGCCCGTGGTGGCCGGATTGCCGCAGCCGGCGGCGAAGTCGCCCGAGAAGCCGCGTTTCGACTTCTACAAGATCCTCCCGGGCAGCGAGGAAACGGTTTCGGAAAAGGAACTGAAGGAAGCGGCGCGCAGCGCCAGGAGTCAGCCGGAAAGCGCGAAGGACGTTTATTACATCCAGGCGGGCTCGTTCCAGAACCCGGCCGACGCCGACAACCAGAAGGCGCGCCTCGCGATCCTGGGGTTCGAGTCGAGCGTGGAGTCGATGAACCTGCCCGACAAGGGCACCTTTTATCGCGTGCGGCTGGGACCGTTCCAGCGCATCGACGAGCTCAACCGGGTGCGGCAGGCGCTGGCGCAGAACGGCATCGATGCGAACCTCGTCAAACTGAAGGATCCGCGGACCAACTGACCCATGGACATGACACGCCGCAACATCCTGGTCGCACTGGCACTGGCCGCGCTCGGCGGCGCGGGCCTTGCGCAGGCGCAGCAGCCCGGGACCCATTACACCGTGCTCAAGCCCGAACTGCCGGTGAATGCGCCCGGCAAGATCGAGGTCATCGAATTCTTCTGGTACGGCTGCATCCACTGCTACAACCTCGAGGCCGAGCTCGAGAAATGGCAGCGCAAGCTCGCCCCGGACGTGCAGTTCCGGCGCGTTCCGGCGATCTTCAACGCGCGCTGGGGACACGACGCCGGGATCTATTTCGCGCTCGAAGCGATGGGCGTGATCGACAAGCTGCATCGGCCGCTGTTCGACGCGATCCACGTCGATCGCCTGCGCACCGACGACGCGAAGGCGCTCAGCGCGTGGCTGCAGAAGCAGGGCGTCGACGCCAAGCGCTTCGACGAGGTGTTCAAGTCGTTCGGCGTGCAGAGCAAGGTGCGCCAGGCGCAGCAGCTCACGGTGGCGTATCGCATCGACGGCACGCCGGCGATGGCGGTGCACGGCCGCTACACCGTGAGCCCCGAGCAGGGCGGCAGCCAGCGCGGCGTCCTGTCGGTGGTCGATTACCTCGTCGAGCTGACGCGCAAGGGCGCGCCCGCCAGAAAGTGAAACTCAGGGCGCGGGTTTGCGCCAGCTGAGCCGAAGCGGCGCGAGCGCGCCGCCGGCCGCGATCCACGCCTCGAGGCCGCCGCGATACCAGTACACCTCGCGATAGCCGAGCGCGACCGCGCGCAGGGCGGCGTTGTACGACAACCAGCACGCGGTCCCCTGGCAGAAAAACACCATCGCGCGGCCGGCGTCGCCCCGGGTTGCGGCCCGCAGGAGTCGCGCCAATTGCGCCTGCACGGCGTCGTCAAAGCCCTCGCCGCGGCCGGCACCAGGCAGCCAGATCGCGCCGGGCAACGAGTCGTGCTGCGCACCACCCAGCACATCGAAGAGCAGCAGCGGCGGCTCGGCGGGCGCGCGCAGACGCTCACGCAGTTCCGCGGTGCCGAGGGTCTTCGCGCCGGGCAGCGTGCGTGGCGTCGGCGCCGAAAGCTCGGCCTGGCGCAGCGCCGCGACCGGCGCGACCCCGAAATCGGCATCCTCGTCGGCGCTGGCGATCGCCGCGGCCAGCAGGGCGCCGGCCAGAATCCATCGCGCGAGGTTTCGCATGCGCGCAGGCTAGGGCTTTCGCCGCCGCGGCGCAATCCGGGTAGACTGCGCGCGTCGCATGGCTCGGGAAACCGCATGAAAGCCCTGTTTGCAAAAGCTGGCTGGCTGATTCTGCTGGCTGCCGCCAGCGCGACGCTCCAGGCGCAGCCGGTGGCGGGGCGCGACTACCTCGTGCTCGATCCGCCGCGGCCCGCGGCGGCCGGCGGGCGCATCGAGGTGATCGAGTTCTTTTCCTACGGCTGCCCGTTCTGCTACGAGGCCGAGCCGTACATCATGCGCTGGCTGATGAAGCGCGACGCAGAGGTCGCGTTCAGGCGCGTGCCCTCGACCCTGCCCGCGGCCTGGGCGCCGTTCGCGCGCGCCTACTACGCGCTCGAGGCGACCGGTCTGCTGCCGCGCCTGCATTGGCCCGTGTTCGACAACCATCATTTCGACGGCAAGCGGCTCAACAACGAGAAGAACCTGATCGAATGGCTGAGCGCGAACGGCGAGGATGCGGTCGTCTTCAAGCAGGCGCTGGACTCACCGGAGGTCCGCGCCAAGTTCGAGCAAGCGCGCGCCCTGCTCGATGCCTACAACATCCAGGGCGTGCCGACCTTCGTCATCGACGGCCGCTACGTCACCTCATCGCGCCTGGCGGGCGGGATCCCCGAGATGATGAGCGTCGTCGAGCACCTCGTCGGTCTGGCACGTGCCGGGCGCGCGAAACAATAGTACGGCCCAGGTCCCGATTTTCATCAGCGGGGCTTCCTCGGGCATCGGCGAAGCGCTCGCCCGGCATTACGCGAAGGACGGCGTCGCGCTCGGGCTCGCGGCGCGCCGCCAGGATGCGCTCGATGCGCTCGCCGCAACGCTCCCGGGCGAACGCGCGGTCTATCCGCTCGATGTCACCGACACGGCCGCGGTGGAGCGGGCGGCGCAGGATTTCATGGCGCGCTTCGGCGCGCCGCAGCTCGTCATCGCCAACGCCGGGGTGTCGGTCGGTACGCGTGGCGACGACCCCCGCGACATCGCCAAGCTGCGGCGCCTGCTCGAAGTCAACGTGACCGGCCTCGCGGCCACGCTTGCCGCGTTTGCGCCCGCCATGCGTGCCGCCCGCAGCGGCACGCTCTGCGGCATCGCCAGCGTGGCGGGATTCCGCGGACTTCCCGGCTCGGGCGCATACAGCGCGTCGAAAGCCGCCGCGATCGCCTGGCTCGAATCGCTGCGGATGGAACTGCGCCGCAGCGGCGTTGCCGTAGTGACGATCTGCCCGGGCTTTGTCGATACGCCGATGACGCGCGTCAACCGCTATCGCATGCCGTTCAGACTCCCTGCAGCGGAGTTCGCGCGCCGCGCGGCGCGCGCGATCGAGGCGCAACGTCCATTTGCCGTGATCCCCTGGCAGATGGGGATCGCCGGCCGGATCCTGCGGGTTCTACCGGCACCGCTCTACGATCGGCTGTTCGCGCGCGCCGGCCGCAAGCGCCGCGACCTCACGCTCTAGCGCCGCGCGTTCAGCGTCAGGCAGCGGCCTCCTTCGCACCGAGCCGCAACATGGCATAGCTGCCCGGCGCGTCCTCGAGCACCTGCAGGTCGTGGTCGCCGGGAACGCGCGCGGGGACCTTCTCGCCGCCGTTATTCGCGTCCATCCAGGCCTGCCAGTCGGGCCACCACGAGCCGGGGTGCTGCGTCGCGCCCTCGAACCAGCTGTCGGGTGAATCCGGCATCGCTTCGTGGGTCCAGTAGTGGTACTTCTTCGCCGCGGGCGGGTTGACGATGCCCGCGATGTGGCCCGAGCCGCCGAGGACGAAGCGCACCGGGCCGCCGAGGTATTTCGCGCCCAGATAGGTGGTCTTCCAGGGCGCAATATGGTCTTCGACGGTGGAAATGAAATACGCCGGTGCCTTCACCTTCGACAGATCGACCGGCTGCCCGGCGAGCGTGATCCCGCCCGGGACGCCGAGCAGGTTCTTCAGGTACATGTTGCGCAGGTAGAAGCTGTGCATCTTCGCCGGCATGCGCGTCGAATCCGAGTTCCAGTACAGCAGGTCGAACGGGAACGGGTCCTTGCCGAGCAGGTAGTTGTTGATCACGAACGACCACACCAGGTCGTTGGCACGCAGGAGGTTGAAGGTGCTCGCCATCTCCGAGCCCTCGAGGTAGCCGCGCTGGTTCATCTTCTTTTCCAGGCTCCGCACCTGCTGCTCGTCGATGAACACGCCGAGCTCGCCCGGCGTCGAGAAATCCAGCAGGCTGACGAAGAAGGTGCTGCAGCCGATGCGCGCGTCGCCGCTCGCCGCGAGGTGCGACAGCGCGCAGCCGAGCAGCGTGCCGCCGAGGCAGTAGCCGATGACGTTGATTTTCTGCTCGCCGGTGGCGCGCTGCGCAGCCTCGAGCGCGGCGAGGGCGCCCTCCAGCAGGTAGTCGTCGAAGCCCTTCTGCGCGAGGCGCGCGTCCGGGTTGACCCAGGAGACGACGAACACCGTGTGGCCCTGGTCGGTGGCCCACTTGATGAACGAATTCGACTCGCGCAGATCGAGGATGTAGTACTTGTTGATCCAGGGCGGGATGATGACGAGCGGCCGCCGGTAGACCTCGGCGGTCGTCGGCTGGTACTGGATCAGCTGCATGAGCTCGGTCTGGAACACCACCTTGCCCGGCGTGGTGGCGACATTCTTGCCGAGCTGGAAATGGCGCTCGTCGGTCATGCTGATGCGCAGCTGCCCCTCGCCCTTCTCGATGTCGGCGAGCAGGTTGTTGAGCCCCTTCAGCAGGTTCTGGCCGCCGCTCGCCAGGGTTTCGCGCACCACCTGCGGGTTGGTGAGCGCGAAGTTCGACGGCGCGAGCGCGTCGACGTACTGGCGCGTGAAAAACGCCACCTTCTTCTGCGATTCCTCGGGCAGGCCATCGACGCTCGCCACCGCGTGCTGGATGTGGCGCGAGGCGATCAGGTAGGACTGCTTGACGAAATCGAACAGGAAATTGCTGTTCCAGTCGTCGTCCTTGAAGCGCGGGTCGCCGCGCGAGGGCTGCGCCACGGGCTTGGAGTCCACGCCGAACAGCTTGAGCCAGCTCGACTGCCACAACTGCAGGTAGTCGAGCATCAAGCCGGTGGAGGCGCTCGCCATCGCCATCGGATTGGCGAGCATGCGCGCGTACAGGTCCATGTAGGCCTTGGCGATGCCGAGCTCGTCGCTCACCGCCGCCGAGATGCTGTTGGCGACGTGGCGCTGCGCGAATTCGCCGAGGATGCGCGCCGAGCGCTCCGCGACCTGATGGCAGACCGCCTGCATGTCCTCGGGTTTCACGGCTGGCTTGGCAACGTCCATGCGATGCTCTCCCTGTCAGGCGCCGGCGTAACGGATGACGCCGTCGCTGCCGGTTGCGCGGCGCAGCCGCCCGGCGTAGTGCAGATAATGCAGGTGGGCGATCGATTCGCCCATGGCGAAGAAGATCTGGTTCGAATCCAGGCGCCGCCGGAACAGCACTTCGAGGACCTCGGCGGCACTGCGCGGCGCCGCCCTGCAGGCCGCTTGCAGCTCGTCCAGCCGCGCCGCATGGTGCGCTTCCAGCGCCGCGACGCGCGCCTGCGCGCCGCGAAACGGCACGCCGTGCGAAGGCAGCACCAGCACCTGGGCATCGAGCTGGCCGTATTGGCGGATCGATTCGAGAAACAGCCGCAGCGGGTCGCCGCTCGGATCGATCGGGCGCACCGCGACGTTGGTCGAAATCTTCGGCAGCAGCATGTCGCCGGAGACGACCACGTTCAGCTCGCGGCAGTAAAGCGAAGCGTGCTCGGGCGCATGGCCGTAGCCGACGAGCACCTGCCAGTCGCGGCCTCCGAGCCGCACGCTCGAGCCGTGCATCAGGCGGCGGTGCTCGAGCGGAAATTCCGGCACCAGCTTGCGGTACAGATCGCCGCGCTGCAGCAGCATCGCGGTGCCCTGCTCGTCCAGGCCATTGGCGCGGAACAGCGCCGCCGAGGCCTCTGCGGAAAAGCTCGCCGCGCCATGCAGCACGGCGTGCGCCGTGAGGAACTCGGCGCGCGTCATCCAGAGCCGGGCGCCGAAGCGCCGGCTCAGCCAGGCCGCGTTGCCCGCATGGTCCGGGTGGTAATGCGTCACCACGATGCGTTTCAACGGGCGCCCGCCGAGCACCTGGGCAATCACCTGCTCCCACAGCGCGCGCGTGGCCTTGTTGCCCAAGCCCGAATCGATCAGCGTCCAGCCGCCCTCTTCCTCCAGCAGCCAGAGGTTGATGTGGTCGAGATCGAAGGGCAGCGGCATGCGCAGCCAATGCATGCCGGGCGCGACGGCGATCGCAGCGCCCGGCGCGGGCAGGCTGGCAAAGGGAAACTCGAGCGGCGAGGCGTCGGCCATGGGCTAGAATTGCCGGCAGTCGGGCGTGCCGCGGACCACCGTGCGCCCGGCATTGTAGTTGGTTTTCCGCATTGCAGCATCGCCTGACGCCGCAGGTTCAACCGTGACCGCCGAATTCTCCGAGGGCGACGAAAAGGAGCGCGCCGAGTACTCGATCAGCGAGCTGGCGCGCGAATTCGACGTCACGCCACGCGCCATCCGCTTCTATGAGGACCAGGGCCTGCTTGCGCCACGGCGCGCCGGTCAGCGGCGCATCTACGCGCCGCGCGATCGCACGCGCCTCAAGCTCACATTGCGCGGCAAGCGGCTCGGGCTGACTCTTTCCGAGATCAAGGAGCTGGTGGAGATGTACGAGCCTGGGCGCGACGAGCGCCCGCAGCTGGAGCGTTTCCTCGCCGTGCTGGCGCAACACAAGAGCGCGCTCGGACAGCAGCGCGCCGACATCGAGGCCCAGCTGGCCGAGATCGCGACCTTCGAGAAGCGCATCCGCCAGCGGCTGGGCGGCCCAAAGCGTAGTTGACGTTTACGTAAACGTAAATTAGGGTAGCCGGGCGATGAACGCCCCCGCCTCCATCCCGTCCGAGCGTTTCGAGCCCCAGGATCCCGACTACGCCACGCGCGTGCGGGGAAGCTTCGATCGCCAGCGGGCCATGCACCTGATCGGCGCCACGCTGAGCGCGGTGGAACCCGGCTTCTGCGAGATTCAGCTTCCCTGGCGCGAGGACCTGACGCAGCAAAAAGGCTACGTGCATGGCGGCATCATCGGCATGATCGCGGACTCCGCCTGCGGCTACGCCGCCTATTCGCTGATGCCGGCGGGCGCCTCGCTGGTGACCGTGGAGTACAAGATCAACATCATGGCGCCGGCGCGCCAGGGGCTGCTGGTCGCGCGCGGCGAAGTGGTCAAGCCCGGGCGCACGCTGAGCATCACCAGCGGCGAGGTCTATCTGCGCCGCGAGGGCCGCAACGTGCTCGTGGCCGCCATGCAGCAGACGCTCATGATGCTGCCCGATACCCCCGACAGCCCGGAGTGAGGCCGATGGAGTTTCCCTTCCTGCGGTTCGACCACGGCGAGAGCGTCGCCATGCTGCGCGAGACCGCGCGCGAGTTCGCGCAACGCGAAATCGCGCCGCGCGCCGCCGAGATCGACCGCTCCAACCAGTTCCCCATGGACCTGTGGCCGAAGCTCGGCGCGCTCGGGCTCCTCGGCATTACGGTCGAGGAAGCCTACGGCGGCACGGCGATGGGGTACCTCGCGCACATCGTGGCGATGGAGGAGATTTCGCGGGCCTCGGCGTCGGTAGGCCTTTCCTACGGCGCGCATTCGAACCTCTGCGTCAACCAGATCCGCCGTAACGGCAGCGAGGCGCAGCGCCGCAAATACCTGCCGAGACTGGTCACGGGCGAGTCCGTCGGCGCGCTCGCCATGAGCGAGCCGGGCGCGGGCTCCGACGTGGTCGGCATGCGCCTGCGGGCCGAGCGGCGCGGCGAGCGCTATGTGCTCAACGGCAACAAGATGTGGATCACGAACGGGCCGGACGCGGACGTGCTGGTGGTCTACGCCAAGACCGACGCCGAGGCGGGTCCGCGCGGCATCACCGCGTTCCTGATCGAGAAGGGCATGCGAGGTTTTTCCACCGCGCAGAAGCTCGACAAGCTCGGCATGCGCGGCTCGAACACCTGCGAGCTCGTGTTCCGCGACTGCGAGGTGCCGGCGGAGAACCTGCTTGGCGCGGAAGGCCGCGGCGTGAACGTGCTGATGAGCGGGCTCGATTACGAGCGCGCAGTGCTCGCCGGCGGGCCGCTGGGGATCATGGCGGCGTGCCTCGACGCGGTCGTGCCCTATGTTCACGAACGCAAGCAGTTCGGCCAGCCGATCGGCGAGTTCCAGCTGATGCAGGGCAAGCTCGCCGACATGTACGTCACGTTTTCCGCGGCGCGCGCTTACGTGTACGCGGTGGGCCAGTCGCTCGACCGCGGCGAGACCACGCGCAAGGATGCCGCCGGCGCCATTCTCTACGCCGCGGAAAAGGCGACCTGGATGGCGGGCGAGGCGATCCAGGCGCTCGGCGGCATGGGCTACATCAACGAGACCCCGACCGGGCGGCTGTGGCGCGACGCCAAGCTCTACGAGATCGGCGCCGGCACCTCCGAG
>SCUH01000008.1 GCA_004298295.1 Betaproteobacteria bacterium
GGCGCCGATCGAGCGCCACGCCTCGCAGGCCTACCTCGGCTACGCCGTCTCGACCGTCAAGGCGCGCGCGCTGCCCGAGATCGCCGACGGCCTGAAGCCCGTGCAGCGCCGCATCCTCTACGCCATGGGCGAGACCAGCGCGGCGGGCTTCGTCAAGTCGGCGCGCTACGTCGGCGAGGTGCTCGGCAAGTACCATCCGCACGGCGATTCCTCCACCTACGAGGCGCTGGTGCACCTCGCGCAGCCGTTCTCGATGCGCTACCCGCTGATCGACGGGCAGGGCAATTTCGGCTCGCGCGACGGCGACTCGGCCGCGGCCTACCGCTACACCGAAGCCAGGCTCTCGCGCTACGCCGAGCTGATGATCGCCGAGATCGGCGAAGGCACGGTCGATTTCGTCAGGAACTACGACGGCAAATTCGACGAGCCGGTGCTGCTGCCGGCACGACTGCCCTTCGGGCTGCTGAACGGCTCGTTCGGCATCCCGGTCGGCTTTTCCACGCGCATTCCCTCGCACAACCTGAAGGAAGTCGCCGCCGCCGCCGCTTACGTCATCCAGCATCCGCGCGGCAAGCTCGAGGAGGTGCTCGAACGGCTGCCGGGACCCGATTTTCCCGGCGGCGGCCAGATCATTTCGCCGGTCGAGGAGATCCGCCAGGCCTACGAGAGCGGGCGCGGGTCGATCGCGATGCGCGCACGCTGGCACATCGAGCCGCTCGCGCGCGGCCAGTGGCGCATCGTGGTGACGGAGCTGCCGCACGGCGTGTCCTGCCGCCAGGTGCTCGAGGAGATCGAGGCGCTGGTCAATCCCAAGCCCGGCGCGGGCCGCAAGGAAACCACGCAGGAGCAGAAGCGCCTGCGCCAGTTCATCCTCGAGCTGGTCGAGACGGTGCGCGACGAGTCCGACCGCAAGTCGCGCCTGCGCCTGGTGATCGAGCCGCGCTCCTCGCGCCAGAACGCCGACGAAACCCTGCAGGCGCTGCTGGTGCACACCAGCCTCGAGACGCGCGTGCCGGTGAACCTCACCTGGCTGGGGCTCGACGGCCTGCCCGAGACCAAGGACCTCGTCACCATCCTGCGCGAGTGGGGCGAATGGCGCGTCGCCACCGTGCGGCGGCGCACGCAGCACCGGCTCGATCGCTGCGAGGAGCGCCTGCACATCGTGCTCGGCCGCCTCATGGCGTTCGCGAAGATCGACGAGATCATCAAGCTGATCCGCGCCTGCGACGACCAGGGCGAAGCGCGGCAGAAGCTGCGCGAGAAGTACAAGCTCTCCGAGCGCCAGGCCGAAGACATCGTCAACCTGCGCCTGGGGCAGCTGACGCGCCTCGACGGCGTCAAGCTGAACGAGGAGAAGAAAACGCTCGAGGCCGAGCGCAAGGACCTGAAGGCGATCCTCGGCGACGACAAGGCGCTGCGAAAGCTCGTGGTGAACGAGCTGGAAGCCGACGCCAAGCAGTACGGCGATGCGCGCCGCACCCTCATCAGGAGCGAGGAGCGCGCCGCGATCGAGCGCACCGTGGTCGAGGAGCCGATCACCGTGATCCTGTCGCTGAAGGGCTGGGTGCGCGCGCGCAGCGGCCACGGCATCGACCTCGACGCGGTGGGCTTCAAGGACGGCGACGCGCGCTACCTGGAGCTGGAGTGCAAGACCACCGACGCGATCCGCGTGCTGAGCGCCTCCGGCAAGTGCTTCACGCTCGATGCCGCGGCGCTGCCCTCGGGCCGCGGCGACGGCGCGCCGGTCAACACGCTCGTCAACTCCGGGTCGGATGAAATCGTCTGGATCGGCATCGGCAGCCCCGAGACGCAGCTGCTGCTCGCGAACACGGGCGGCAACGGCTTTCTCTGCCAGCTCGGCGATCTTGCGACCAAGACGCGCCAGGGCAAGGACTTCATGGCCGTGCCTGAAGGCGCGCGCGCGCTGCCGCCGGTGCCGCTCGGCAGCGCGCGGCGCATCGCGGCGCTGTCTTCGGATGCGCGCCTGCTCCTCTTCGCGCTCGACGAGGTGCCCGCGCGCCCCAACGGCGGTGTCGGCGTGCAGCTCATCGCGCTGCCCGAGGGCGTGTCGCTCGCCGCCGTGGCGGTGAGCGACGGCAAGGCGCTCGTGGTGTCCGGCGTCCGGCGCAAGAACCGCGCCGCGGAAACGCTGGACGGCAAGCAGCTCGCCGGCCACGAGGGCAAGCGCGCGCAGCGCGGCAAGCTCTGCGACATCGGCTTCCGCCCCGATCGCTTCGGCCGCTGAGGCCCGCGCTTTGGCCTACCGGCTGCCGCCCGCACTGACGCCGCTCATCGCACCGGCGCTCGTCCTGCTGGCGGCGATGCTGGCGCTCGCGGTCGGTCCGACGCTGCCGGCCTCGCTTTCCGGGCTGAAGGAGCTCGGACCCTACGCCGTGCTGCTCGCCGCGGCCGGCGTGGCCTACGGCTTCAACCGCGCTCGCGCACTGGTCGCTTCGGTTTCGCTGCTGCTCGCCTACGTCGGCTATCGCGTCGCGCTCGATTTCGGGCCGCTCGGCTATCCGGCGCACGCGGTTTACGTCGCGATCGTCGTGCTGGTGCCCGGCAACGTCATCGCCTCGCTGGTGCTCGCCGAGCGCGGCGTGCGCTTTCACTACAACTACCGCTGGCTGCTCGCCGCGTTCGCGGAAGCGGCGCTGGTGGTCTGGATCGCGAGCGCCGGGCACAGCGCGGTCGCGGGAAGCGCCTGGCACGGCCTGCTCGAGCACTGGCTGCTGCGCAGCCCGCCGACGCCGTGGCCGGGACGGGTGCTGTTTGCCGGCGCGGTGGTCGCTGCCGTGTGGCGCGCCTGGCCGCGCGAGGACACGCACGCCGCGCCGCTCGAAGTCGGGCTCGCGGCGAGCCTCGCCGCATTCTTCATCGCCTGCGAATGGGCGACGCACCCCGGCGTCTTCGGCGCGTACACCTCCGCGGCCGGCGTCATCGTGATCTTCGCCGTGCTGCACGAATCGCACCGCATGGCATTTCGCGACGAGCTGACAGGGCTCCCCAGCCGGCGCGCGCTGCAGGAAGCGCTTGCCGCGCTCGGCCCGGACTACAGCATCGCGATGGTCGACGTCGATCACTTCAAGCTGTTCAACGACACCCACGGCCACGCGGTCGGCGACCAGGTGCTGAAGCTGGTCGCAGTGCACCTCGCCGGGGTGCAGGGCGGCGGGCGCGCGTTCCGCTATGGCGGCGAGGAGTTCACGCTCGTCTTTCCGGGCGCGGCGCTGCCCCAGGTGCTGCCGCGCCTCGAGGCGCTGCGCAGCGCCATCGAGCAGCATGCCATGGTGATCCGCGACGAGGACCGCCGCGCCGAAGTGGGGCAGAAGGCGCCGCGCAAGGGCGCCCGTCCCCTCGAGCAGGTGCTTTCGGTCACGGTATCGATCGGCGTCGCCGCACCCGGACGGCGCGCGCCCACGCCGGCCGAGGTCATGCAGGCGGCCGATGCGGCGCTCTACCGCGCCAAGCAGGCCGGGCGCAATCGGGTCGAACGCTGACGCCGCGCTCGCTGCGCCGGAACACCACCGCCCCTGCCGCGCGCACGCGTTTCGCCGTCGTGGCCGCCATTGTATTCAGGCGGCTAGAATTCGCGGCATGCCTCACCGCGTCCGCTGGGAGCTGTTCTTCGAGGTGCTCGCCTTTGCCGCCCACAAGCACCGCACGCAGCGTCGCAAGGACCGCCACGCCTCGGCCTACATCAATCACCCGATCGCGCTCGCGCGCGTGCTGCACAACGAGGGACAGGTGAGCGACCCGGTGACGCTGTGCGCCGCCATCCTGCACGACACCCTCGAGGACACCGAGACCACGCGCGCCGAGCTGGCGCGCGCCTTCGGCCGCGACATCGCCGACGTGGTGCTCGAAGTCAGCGACAACAAGCGCCTCTGGAAGCACACGCGCAAGCGCCTGCAGATCGAGCACGCGCCGCACCTTTCGCCGCGCGCGAAGCTGGTCAAGCTGGCCGACAAGATCTGCAATCTGCGCGATATCCGCCGCAGCCCGCCGGTGGGCTGGTCGGCGCGGCGCAAGCGCGAATACTTCGACTGGGCGAAGCGCGTGGTGGACGGCCTGCGCGGCGCGCATCCCGGGCTGGAGCGGGCGTTCGACCGCGAATACCGGCGCCGGCCGAAGTAGCCCCGGGCTTTGCCTTTTTCGACGCAAAGCGCCATACTGCGCGCCCCTGCAAGCAAAGGACGTGGCGTGGCGAAGGAAGAGCTGCTCGAAATGGAAGGCGTGGTCCAGGAGGTGCTGCCCAACACGCAGTTCCGGGTCGAACTCGCCAATGGCGCGTCGGTGCTCGCCTATGCCGGCGGCAAGGTGCGCAAGAACCGCATCCGCATTCTCGCCGGGGACCGCGTCACGCTCGAGATGTCGCCCTATGACCTGACCAAGGGGCGCATCAATTTCCGCCACAAGGACGAAGCGCCGATGGCGTCGCCGATGCGCCGCCCGCAGTACCGCCGCCGCTAGCCCCAATTCGGGGCCGGACCCCGATCCGTTCTGGCTCCGCCAGGCCGAGCCGATGAAGGAACCGTCCTACCGCGAACAGGCGCTCAGGATCCTGCCGTGGATCTGCGTGCGCTGCGCGCGCGAGTTTCCGGGCT
>SCUH01000077.1 GCA_004298295.1 Betaproteobacteria bacterium
GCGACGCGGTCCACGTAGTTCATCAGCACGCGCACCGCATGCTCGATCCAGATCACCGCGAGGCCGAGCTCGTCGCGCACGCGGCGAATGAGATGCGCGGTGGCCTCGACCTCGGCGTGCGACAGTCCCGCAGCCACTTCGTCGAGCAGCAGCACCCGCGGTCGCGCACCCAGCGCCATGCCGATCTCGAGCAGCCGCTGGCGCGCCGGGGTGAGGCCTCCGGCCGGCAGCGCCGCGGCGTCCTCCAGCCCCAGAAAGGCGAGGATCGCGCACGCATCGCCGAAAGCATCGTGCGCGTGCCTGCGCGCGCGCCCGGCAAATTCCAGGCCGAAGCGCACGTTCGCCTCGGCGCTCATGTCGCGGAACACGCGCGGCGTCTGGAAAGTGCGCGCCACGCCATGCCGCGCGAACTCGTGGGGCGCGCGGCCGGTCAGGTCGTCGCCGCCGATCATGAGCTTGCCTGCAGTCGGAACGATCACGCCCGAGAGCGTATGAAAAAAAGTCGTCTTGCCGGCGCCGTTCGGGCCGATCACGCCGACGAATTCGCCGGCGCCGGCGTCCAGATCGACGCCGTCGACGGCGACCAGCCCGCCGAATCGCACCACGACGCCGCGCGCCGATAGCAGCGCCTCAGGCACGCGCCTGTCTCCAGCGTGAAATGAGCGAGGCCAGGCCGCCCGGCAGGTAGAGCACCAGGACGATCAGCAGGAAGCCCAGCACGATCAGGTAGGCGTAGGGAAACTGCAGCCGCAGCAGCTCGGTGAGCAGGCTGAAGACCACCGCCGACACGATCGGCCCTGCGAGCGTCTGCGCGCCGCCGATCATGGCGATGAGCACGGTCTGAAAGCCGATGAACGGGTTGAACACCGAAGCCGGTTCGATGTAGGTCCAGCGCACCGCCACCGCGGCGCCGAGTGCACCGGCGAAAAACGCCGCCAGCGCGAAGCCCGCGATCTTGGCGCGGCGCGTGTTGACCCCGAGCGTCTGCGCGCGCTCCTCGTCCGCGCCGATGCCGGCGAGCGCGAGTCCCAGGCGGCTCGCGCGCACCGCGGCGCAGGCGGCCACCGCCGCCGTCGCGATGAGCAGCACCGTCCAATACACCGCAGTCGACTCGGGCGCGTCCTGCAACACGCGGCCGACGGTGTGCGCGTAAGTCTTTTCCGAGTAGGTGATGGCGTGGCGCACCAGTTCCCCCAAGCCAAAGGTGAGGACCGCGAAGTACGCCCCGCGCAGATGCAGGATGCCGGCGCCAACGAGCGACGCGAATGCGGCCGCCGCGAGTCCGCCCAGCGCAACGACCAGCGCGTACGGCAAGGTGCCGAAGCCCCAGGCCGTGACATAGGCGCCGATGCCGAAGAAGGCCGACGTCGCGAGCGAAAGGTAGTTGGTCGCCCCGGAGAACATCGCCCAGGTCACGGCGAGGCCGATGTACATCAGGCAGGTGAGCGCGAGCGACAGCATGAAATCGGACGCGAGCCACGGCAGCGCCGCGAGGACGAGCGCACCGGCCGCGATCGCGCCGAGGATTTCGCGCAGCGTCATCGCGCGAACAGCCCCTTGGGTCGCGCGAGCAATACGGCGATGAAAACAGCGTAGGACAGCAGCATCTTGAGCGACGGACTGGTGAAATGCATGCCGAAGGCCTCCACCAGCCCAAGCAGCAGGCCGCCGGCGAGGCAGCCGGCGGCGCTGCCCAGCCCGCCGAGCGTGATCACGATGAGCGCAGTCACGGTGTAAGGCTCACCCATCCCCGGGGTGATTTCGTACACCATCGAAAGCAGGGCGCCGGCGACACCGGCAAGGGCCAGCCCCGCCCCGAAGACCGCCGGGTGCAGGAACGCGGTGTCGATGCCGACCAGTTGCGCTCCGGCAGGCGATTGCATCATCGCGCGAATCGCCTTGCCGAGCATCGTCCAGCGCAGCACGGCGAGCATCGCGAGGCTGGCCGCGACCGCAAAACCGAAAGCGAGCAGGCTATTGCCCGCGAAGCGCGCGTCGCCGATCACCACCGCGTCGGCGAGGAACGAGTAGCCGCGCAGGTCGGCGCCCCAGATCAGGTAAGCCGCGTTCTGCACCAGGTACATCAGGCCGAAGCCGACCAGGAGGCTGCGCGCCTCGATGATCTCCACCGACGGCGAAGTGCGCGTGATGCGCCGGAAGCAGAGCCGGTAGACCGCGAGCCCCGTCAGGAACAGCACGATCGCGACCACCGGCAGGAACGCCACCGGATTGATGCCGAAGACCGTGTGCGCCAGCCAGGTGAGATAGGCGCCGAGCATCAGGAACTCGCCGTGCGAGATGTTCATGATGCGCATCAGGCCGTATTGCAGATTCAGGCCGAGCGCGACCACGGCATAGATGCCGCCGGTGATCAGGCCGGATGCCGCCAGTTCGAGCCAGAAGCCCATAGATGAAAAACCCCGCGGCCTTACCCGCGGGGCTTGCGTGCGGTCCTACGCTACTTCCAGGCGGGCTTTGGATGCAGCGCCGGCGCGGTAGCGCGATCGGGCGGCCACACCACTTCGAACTCCTTGCCCTGCCATTGGCTCACGACGCCGGGCGTGGCGATGTTCTCGCCGTTCCTGAAGCGCACCTTGCCGATCACGGTGTCGAATTCGCCGCCGGCGATGGCGTCGCGCAGCGCCTTGCGGTCGAGGCCGACCTTGGCGATCGCCTGTTGCATCACCTGCAGCGCGGCCCAGGCGTGCGCGCTCGCCCAGCGGTCGGGTTCCTTCTTGTGGCGCGCCGTGTGCGCATCGAAATAGGCCTTCGCGGCCGGGCTCGACTTGGGATTCAGCGTGCCCAAGCCCATCACGCCCTCGATCGCCGGTCCCATCTTGTCGCGGTACACCGGAAACGCGGTGCCGACCGAGGCATAGAACGCCTTCGGGTTGAAGGCGATCTCGCGCGCCTGCGCGGTGACGAGGAAGGTGTCCGGCGGATACGACAGCGCGACGAACGCGTCCGGGTTCTTCGCCTTGATGTCGTTCAGCACGGGCTTGAGGTCCTTGACCCCGAGCGGATAGCTCTTCTTCTCGATGATCTGGATGCCCTTTTCCTTGAACGATTTCTCCAGCGCCGCGGCCTGCTCGAGGCCGAACAGCTCGTCGACGTGGATCATCGCCGCGGTCTTGATGTTGCGCGCCTTGAGGAACTCGCCGAGCGCGTCCATCATCAGGTCGGGCTGCTGCAGGATGGCGAAGAAATAGGGATTCTTCATGCCGAGGAGCTTGCGGCCGGTCGCCGTCGGCGCGATCATCGGATAGCCGTATTTCTGGATCAGCGGCATGACGGCAAAGTTGGCGCCGGTGCCCCAGGGCGGCAGGATGAGATCCACCTTGTCGCTCGCCATGAGCTTCTCGTAGCTGCGCACCATGGTCTCGGCTTCGCTGCGGTCATCCAGGCCGATCAGCTCGACCTTGCGTTTCTTGCCCTTGACGTTGAGGCCGCCGGCCGCATTGACCTGTTCCGCCCACATGATGTAGTTCGGCTCCTGCGTGATCTGCGCGCCAGCGGCCCAGGGGCCGGTGCGCGCGATGGCGTAGCCGATTCTCACCGGCGCGTCCTGCGCCGACGCGGGCGTCACACCGGCCAACGCCGACGCGGCGCCGAGCGCAGCGGCAACGGCCGCCTTCAACAGCGTTCTTCTCATGGCTCTCTCTCCTTTGGTTGGTCGCGGCCTTCCGGTCTGGCGCCGGATCGACAGTTCGGTGCTGCTCTGCTTTTTTCTAGTATAACAACCATTTAGAGCTTTTCCAGGCATCCGCAGCGCGCAGTAAAATGTTCGCCATCCGCCACCGGAGTCCGTCATGAATGCCCCCGCACAAGCCAATCTGCAGTCGATCCCGCTCAAAGACGCCGCGCTCTTTCGCACCCAGTGCTACATCGAAGGCAGCTGGGTATCGGCCGGCAAGTCGTTCCCCGTCCACAACCCCGCCACGGGCGAGCGGCTCGGCACCGTGCCCGACATGGGCGCAGCAGAGACGCGGCGCGCGATCGCCGCAGCCGAAGCTGCGTTTCCCGCCTGGCGCGCGAAGACCGGCAAGGAGCGCGCCGCGGTGCTGCGCAAGTGGAACGATCTGATCCTCGCGCATCTGGACGATCTCGCGCTCATCCTCACCTCCGAGCAGGGCAAGCCGCTGGCCGAGGCGAAGGGCGAGATCACGATCGGCGCGGCCTACGTGGAGTGGTCGGCGGAGGAAGCCAAGCGCGTTTACGGCGACACCATCCCCACCCCGTGGGCCGACAAGCGGATCGTGGTGATCAAGCAGCCGGTGGGCGTGTGCACCGCGATCACGCCGTGGAACTTCCCGCACTCGATGATCACGCGCAAGGTCGCGCCCGCGCTCGCCGCGGGCTGCACCGTGGTGCTCAAGCCCGCGGAACAGACGCCGTTGTGCGCGCTCGCG
>SCUH01000078.1 GCA_004298295.1 Betaproteobacteria bacterium
GCAGCCCCTGGGTCGGATGCGCGTGGCGGCCGTCGCCGGCGTTGATCACGTGCTCGTGCGCCTTGACGTGGCGCGCGATGAGGAACGGCGCGCCGCTGGAAGCGTGCCGCACCACGAAGACGTCGGCCTGCATCGCCGAGAGATTGGCCACGGTGTCGAGCAGCGACTCGCCCTTGGAGGTGGAGCTCGCCGCGATGTTCAGATTGATGACGTCGGCCGAGAGGCGCTTGGCGGCGATCTCGAACGTGGTGCGCGTGCGGGTCGAGCCCTCGAAGAACAGGTTGAACACGCTCTTGCCGCGCAGCAGCGGCACCTTCTTCACCTCGCGCTCGGTGACGCCGACGAAGGACTCGGCGGTGTCGAGAATCTGCAGCAGGATCTCGCGCGGCAGCCCCTCGATGGACAGCAGGTGCTGCAGCTTGCCGCCGGCGTTGAGCTGCGGGTTACGCGGCATCTTCCAGCTCGAGCGCAAGCCTGCCGTCGGCAGCGCGCTTCAGGCGCAGGCGCATGCCCGCCGGCACTTCGACCCGCGCGCCGCAATGCTGCGCGCAGATCGGCAATTGCCGGCCGCCGCGGTCGACCAGCACCGCGAGCGCGATGCTGCGCGGCCGTCCATAGTCGAACAGCTCGTTCATCGCCGCGCGCACCGTGCGCCCGGTGTAGAGCACGTCGTCGACCAGCAGCACGTCCTTGCCTTCGATCGCGAACGGGATGCGCGTGCGCTTCGGGTCGTGCTTCAGTCCCTGCTTGTGGTAGTCGTCGCGGTAGAAGGCGATATCCATCAGGCCGAGCGGCTCGGTGAGCCCGAGCATGGCATGCAGCCGCTCCGCGAGCCAGGCGCCGCCGGTGAACACACCGACCATGACGGTCGCCGGCGTGACGCACGCGCGCAGGGCGGCCGCGAGCGGCGGCAGCAGGGCTTCGGCGTCAGGCAGCGCGCTCACCGAAGTACTGCTCGAGGATCAGCTGCGCCGCGACGGAGTCGATCGTCAGCCGGGGGGCATGCCGGCCGCGCAGCCGGTGTTCGGCTTCGACCGAAGTGAAGCGTTCATCGACCAGCTCCACTGGAACGCGGAACCTGCCGCGCAGCTGGCGCGCGAAGCGCTCGGCACGCTGCGTGGTTTCGTGCGCCGAGCCGTTCGCCGCCAGCGGCAGGCCGACCACGAGGCGCGCCGGCTTCCATTCCGCGACCAGCCGCCCGATCGCGGCAAAGCGCGCGTCGCCGGTGGCGGCGATGCCGGGCAGCGGGTGCGCGGTGCGCAGTTCGGGCTCGCCCACCGCGACGCCAATGCGCTTGCTGCCGTAATCGAATGCGAGGACGGTGCCGGCGGTCTTCTCAGGCATGTCCCGCCGCGTCCGCGAGGCGCGCGAAGTCGAGTCCCAGCAGCTCCATCGCCGCCGGCAGACGCTCTTCGGCGGGCAGGTCGAAGATGATGGCATCCCGCGCCTCGACCGTGAGCCACGCGTTCTGCCCCAGTTCGTGCTCGAGCTGGCCGGCCGACCAGCCGGCGTAGCCCAGCGTCACCAGGATCCGATCGGGCCCTTCGCCGCGCCCCAACGCCTCGAGGATGTCCTTCGAGGTGGTGAGGCCGATCAGGTCGCGCACGCGCAGGGTCGAATGCCAGTTGCCGGTGGGCGCGTGCAGCACGAATCCGCGGTCGGTCTGCACCGGCCCGCCGAAGTAGATCGGCGCGCCGGCGATCTCGCGGGCGCGCAGTGTGAGCGAAAGGCGCTCGAACAGCGCCTGCAGCGTCATGTCGAGCGGTCGGTTGACGACGATACCGAGCGCGCCCTGGTCGTTGTGCTCGCAGACGTAGGTCAGCGTCCTCGCGAAATACGGATCCGCCATGTTCGGCATGGCGATCAGGAAATGGTGCGTCAGATCGATCGAGGACATGCGCGGCTGCATTTTACCCCCGGCCCCGGCAGGCGAGGCGAATCCGGCTTGCCGAACGCTCAGATCTGCACCATCTCGAAATCTTCCTTGCGGGCGCCGCACTCCGGACAGGTCCAGTTCATCGGCACGTCCTGCCAGCGCGTGCCCGGCGCCAGACCCTCTTCCGGCAAGCCCTTTTCTTCGTCGTACACGAAACCGCACACCAGGCACATCCAGGTGCGGTACTGAACTTGGCTTTCGGTCATGCAGTGCTGCCGCACTCGCAGGTTAAAATGGAGCGGCATCTTAACGCATTCCCACGGGCCGACGTTGCGCTGCGCGCGGCCCCACATGGCCAAATCCCCGCCCATCGTCGTCGTCTTTGCCGCCTCGGATCCGACTGCCGGCGCCGGGCTGCAGGCCGATCTGCTGGCGCTCTCCGCGCTGGCCTGCCACGGCGCCACGGTGGTGACCGCGCTGACGGTTCAGGACACGCATGGCGTGCACCGCGTGCAACCACTGGACGCCGAGTGGATCGAGCAGCAGGCGCGCGCGCTGCTGGCCGACCTCCCGGTGGCAGTGTTCAAGCTCGGCGTGCTGGCCTCGGCCGCCAACGTCGCCGCGGTAGCGCGCATTCTCGCCGAGCACCCGCACGCGCCGGTGGTGTTCGATCCGGTGCTCGCCTCAGGCCGTGGGGAAGTCCTCGCGAACGACGAGGTGCGCGCGGCGATGTGCGCTAGGCTCTTGCCGCGCACCACCGTGCTGACGCCGAACAGCGTCGAGGTGCGGCGACTCGCCGGCGATGCCGAGACCGCGCCCCTCGCGCAAAGTGCGCGGCGCCTGATCAGCCTCGGGGCGCGCTACGTGCTCGTCACTGGAACCCACGAAGCGACGCGCGATGTGGTGAATACGCTCTACGACGCCAGCGGCGTCGTGCGCGAGGACCGCTGGCCACGCCTCGCCGGCGGCTTTCACGGCTCGGGCTGCACGCTTGCCTCCGCCATCGCGGCGCAACTGGCCCGGGGCCTGGACGTGCCCGCAGCGGTGCGCGCTGCGCAGGACTATGCCTGGCGTACGCTCGAGGCCGCGTTCCGGCCCGGATCCGGGCAATCGATCCCCGACCGCTTGTACGCCTTGCGTGGATTGGCGCCATGAAGCTGCGCGGGCTCTACGTGATTACGCCCGATGACGCGGACGGCGCGCGATTCCTGGCGCGGGTCAGCCAGGCCCTCGAGAGCGCCAGCGCGGGCGGTTGGGCGGCACTGCAATACCGCAACAAGCTCGCCACTGGCCAGCAGCGACTCGCGCAGGCGCACGCGCTCACCTCACTCGCGCGCCGCATTGGCATTCCAATCATCATCAACGACGATGTCGAGCTGGCGCTCCAGGTTCAGGCCGACGGCGTTCATCTCGGCCGCGAGGATGGCGGCCTGGACGCGGCACGCCGGCGCCTGCCAGGGAGGATCCTCGGCGCCTCCTGCCACGACTCGCTGGCCGCCGCACGTGCCGCGGTCGCCGCCGGCGCCGATTACGTCGCCTTCGGCGCCGTGTACGCCTCGCGCACCAAACCTGCCGCCGCGCGCGCGCCGCTCGCGCTGTTTCGCGACGCGCGCTCGCTCGGCGTACCGTTGGTCGCGATCGGCGGCATCGACGCGGGCAACGCCGACGCCGTCATCCGCGCCGGCGCCGACGCGATCGCAGTGATTTCGGCGCTGTTCGACGCGCCGCAGGTCGCGGCCCGCGCCCGCGCCTTGGCAAACCTGTTCAACAACTCTCGATCGGCAACCCCATGAGCACACGCAACGAAACTCTCTTTGCCCGCGCGCAGCGCTGCATTCCGGCGGGCGTCAATTCGCCGGTGCGCGCGTTTCGCGCCGTGGGCGGCGCACCCGCATTCCTGGAGCGCGCCTCGGGGGCGTATCTATGGGACGCCGATGGCCGCCGCTACATCGACTATGTCGGCTCCTGGGGCCCGATGATTGCCGGACACACGCATCCGGCGGTCGTCGAAGCGGTGCAGGCTGCGGCGGCTCGGGCGCTGTCGTTTGGCGCGCCGACCGAGGCCGAGATCGAGATCGCGGAGGCGATTTGCCGGCTCGTGCCCTCGATCGAGATGGTGCGCCTCGTGTCTTCGGGGACCGAGGCGACCATGAGCGCGCTGCGGCTCGCGCGCGGCTTCACCGGGCGCGACCTCATCGTCAAGTTCGAGGGCTGCTACCACGGCCATGCCGACGCGCTCCTCGTCAAGGCCGGCTCGGGCGCACTCACTTTCGGCAATCCGAGTTCGGCCGGCGTGCCGGCGCCGACTGCGGCGCAGACGCTGGTGCTGGATTACAACGATACGCCGCAGGTGCAGGCGACGTTCGCCGCGCGTGGCGGTGAAATCGCCGCCGTCATCGTCGAGCCGGTCGCGGGCAACATGAACCTGGTGCTGCCGAAACCCGGGTTCCTCGAGGCGCTGCGGGAGAACTGCTCGCGCCACGGCGCCGTGCTGATTTTCGACGAAGTGATGACCGGTTTTCGCGTCGCGCTGGGCGGCGCCCAGGCGCGCTACGGCATGCAGCCGGATCTCACCACACTGGGCAAGGTGATTGGCGGCGGACTGCCGGTGGGCGCCTTCGGCGGTCGGCGCGACATCATGCAGAAAATTGCGCCGCTGGGGCCCGTCTACCAGGCCGGCACGCTCTCGGGCAATCCGGTCGCCGTTGCCGCGGGTCTCGCGACGCTGAAGCTGGTGGAGGCGCCCGGATTCCAGGACGGGATTGAAGCCGTCACCAAGTCACTGGTGCAGGGATTGATGGAAGAGGCCCGGAAAGCCAAGGTGACCTTCTCCGCCCAATCCATCGGCAGCCTATTCGGAATCTACTTCAGGGCTTCACCGCCGACAAGCTTCGCCGAGGTGATGCAATGCGACAAGGACCGTTTCAACCGGTTCTTCCACGAGATGCTGGCGCGCGGCGTGTATCTGGCGCCGTCCGCGTACGAGGCGGGATTCGTGTCCGCATCGCATGGCGCTAAGGAGATCGATGCCACACTCGCCGCCGCGCGCGAGGCCTTCCGCACGCTATAGCAGGAACAAGGTCGCCAGACCGAGGAAGATGAAGAACCCGCCCGAGTCGGTGCAGGCGGTGATCAGGACCGACGCGCCGACCGCCGGATCGCGGCCGAGCCGCGCGCGCAGATGGGGAATCGCCACCCCCATCCCCGCGGCGAGCAGCAGCGTGAGCAGCATGGCGAGCGCCATCACGCCGCCGAGCGCGACGTTGCCGTAAAGGAGATACGCCACGCCGCCGAGCAGCGTGCCCCAGGCGACGCCGTTGAGGGTCGCGACGCCCAGTTCCTTGCGCAGCAGCCGCACCCAGAAATCGCCCTGGATCTGGCCGAGCGCGAGCGCGCGCACGATCATGGTGATGGTCTGGTTGCCCGAGTTGCCGCCAATGCCGGCCACGATCGGCATGAGCGCTGCCAGCGCGACCAGCTTTTCGATCGATCCCTCGAACGCTCCGATCACCCGCGAGGCGATGAATGCGGTCACCAGGTTGACTGCCAGCCACGCCCAGCGGTTGCGAAAGCTGTGCCACACCGGTGCGAAGATGTCTTCCTCTTCGCGCAGGCCCGATTCGGCGAGCTGCGATTCCGCGTTCTTGGCGCGGATGTGGTCCACCACCGCATTCACGGTCAGCCGGCCGACCAGGCGGTCGAAATGATCGACCACCGGCGCCGATACCAGGTCGTAGCGCTCGAACGCCTGCGCCGCGTCTTCGGCGGCGTCCTCCGGATGCAGCTGCAGGCTTTCGGGCGAGATCGCCTGGCGCACCTCGAGCTCGAGATCGGAGACGATCAGGCGTGCGAGCGGCAGCGTGCCGCGCAGCCGCTGCTCGCGATCGACCACGAACAGCTGGTCGGTGTGGCCGGGGAGCTCGTCCATCCGCCTGAGGTAGCGCGTCACCGCCTCGAGCGTGACGTCGTCGCGCACCGTGATCTGGTCGAAGTCCATCAGCGCGCCGACGGTGCCCTCCTCATAGGAGAGCGCCGCGCGCAGCTGCTCGCGTTCGGCCTGCGGCAGCGCCCGGATGACGTCCTGCACCACCGCATCCGGCAGGTCCGGCACGAGGTCCGCGATCTCGTCGGCCTCGAGGGTCTCGGCGGCAGCGACCAGCTCGCGCGGTTCCATGCTGGCGATGAGCGACTCGCGCACCGCGTCGGAAACTTCGAGCAGGATCTCGCCGTCGCGGTCCGCCTTGACCAGATCCCAGACGATCAGCCGCTCCTCCAGCGGCAGCGCTTCGAGCACCGCCGCCACATCGGCCGGATGCAGGCGCTCGAGCTTGGCGCGAATCTCGGCCAGCAGGGGCGGTACCGAATCGGGGACCGCTGCCCCGACCTCGTCGGGGCGCAGGCGCGCGAGAATCGCCTGGACGTCGCCGAGGTTCTGCTGCAGGTCCTCGACTTCCAGCCGGGTCGGGAGTTCGCTCACGCGGCGACCGCCTCCTTGCCGCGACGCTCGGCCTCGATGCCGAACCAGGAAGACAGCAGCGCCGCAAACACCAGCGCGATCACGGCCGTGGCGCGCACGACGAACTTCCAGTCATAGCGCGAAGCGGTCGACATGCGCCCGAGTCTAGCGCCCGTAGCGTCCGAGGTTAAGGCAGTTTCGCCGCGGGCATGCGCGCGAGGATGGTCTGCACGCGACCCTGCAGATACGCGCTCGTGCGGCCGCGTGCATAGCGGCGCGGACTCGGCAGAATGGCCGCCAGCCACGCCGCCTGCTCGGCGTTCAGTTCCGCGGCAGAAACGCCGAAATGATGCCGCGC
The DNA here is from genome assembly GCA_004298295.1 of Betaproteobacteria bacterium. Taxonomy (GTDB): domain Bacteria; phylum Pseudomonadota; class Gammaproteobacteria; order Burkholderiales; family SG8-39; genus 2-02-FULL-66-14. Next base: position 6,691 of record SCUH01000078.1, read on the forward strand.
CGCGGCTTCCGCGCCGAACACCCCTTCGCCCCACTCCGCGACGTTGAGGTAGATTTCCAGGATGCGGCGTTTCGACATCACCGCCTCGAGCATCGCGGTAATGGCCGCTTCCTGGCCCTTGCGCAGCCAGGAACGTTCGCCGGACAGGAACAGGTTCTTTGCCAGCTGCTGGCTGATGGTGGAGGCGCCCGCCACCACGGCGCGCCGGCGCTCGTTGCGCTGGATGGCCTTCTGGATCGCCTCCCAGTCGAAGCCCTCGTGGCCGACGAACTTGGCGTCCTCCGCGGCCACCACGGCGCGCTTGAGCTGGGCCGAAATCCTGTCGTAGCGGACCCAGCGCTGAATCAGCGTCGCCTTCACATCGCGTTCGCGCAGGCTCTCGAGGCGCGCCCGCATGAACGCCGTTTGCGCGGGGTCGTGCATGTTCCACCAGAGGACGTGGGCGAAATACCAGGCCTGTACGGTGGCCACTGCCAGCACTAGCGCAGCCACTAGGGTGTAGAGCCCACGCCAGGCCATACGCGCAAACCGCCTCACAGCGCCATTGCCCTCAGCGCGCGCGCAGCGCCGCGAGCACGGTCGCGGTCTCCGGACGCACGCCGCGCCAGAGCCTGAAGGATTCCGCTGCCTGCTCGACCAGCATGCCGAGTCCGTCGTGCGCGGCGGCGCCGCTTGCCCGGGCCAGCGCCAGAAACGGCGTTTCCCGGCCGTAGACCATGTCGTAAGCCAACGCGCCGCGGCGAAAGACCGAGACCGGTATGGCGAGCGCGGCACCGCTCAGCCCGGCGGAAGTCGCATTGATCACGATATCGAACGATTCGCCGCCGAGTGCCTCGAAGCCAAGCGCCTGCAGGCGTGTGCCGTCCCGCGCCGGGGCGAATTCGCTGGCCAGCGCTTGCGCCTTGGGGAGCGTGCGGTTGGCGATGACAAGCCGCTGCGGCCCGGCTTCCAGCAGCGGCGCGAGGACGCCGCGCGCCGCGCCGCCGGCCCCCAGCAGGAGTACGCGCTGTGCCGTGAGCGCTCGCCCGAGGTTGACCGTCAGATCGCGCAGCAGCCCAGCGCCATCGGTATTGTCGCCGTAGCGGCTCGCACCCGCGAACTTGAGCGTGTTCACGGCCCGCGCGGCGCGCGCGCGCGCGCTCAGCTCGGAGCAATAGCGGGACGCCGCCTCCTTGAACGGCAAGGTCACGTTGGCCCCCTTGCCGCCAGCGGCGCGAAATGCGTCCAGCGTGCGCTCGAAGCCGTCGAGCGGCGCCTCGAGCCGCAGATATTCGATGTCCTGGCCGGTGGTGCGCGCGAACTGGGCGTGGATCCAGGGCGACTGGGAATGGGTCACCGGATGCCCGATGACTGCGTAGCGATCCGGCATGGCTGGTTGCGGCGCGCGGGCGCTATTCCGTGCCCAGCCTGTCGCCTTGCGCGAAGAACCAGGTGCGCGTGATCACGAGCAGGTCGGTGTCGCGCCGGATGTCGGCCGGGAAAGCGGGAAACGGCTCCGACATGCGCACGATGCGGAACGCGGCATCGTCCAGCACTTTGAGGCCCGAGGAGCGGTCGAGGTCGATCGACTCGACCGAACCGTCGGGCCGGATGGTGACGGTGAGGCGCAGATTGCCATAGAGTTTGCCGCGCGCCTCGGCCGGATAGTTGAGCGTGCCGACGCGCTCGATCTTCATGCGCCAGCCCTCCTCGTACTGCGCGAAGCGGTACTCGCTCGCCCGCGCGCCGAGAAACTTCTTGCGCGGGCGCTTCTGGTATTCCTCGTGCGCCTTGTCGATCTGCGCCTGCAGGCGCAGCGCCGCCAGCGACAGGTCGGCGAGATCGCGCCCGGAAACCTGCGGCGAGGTCTCGTCGGGGCTGGCCCGCGGCGGCGTCTCGGCGGGTGCGCGCGTGGGCGAGGCATTGGGCTGAGTCAATACGCGCTGCTTCTGCGGCTCGCGCTGCTGTGCGCGGCGCTGGCTATCGGCCAGGTCGCGTCCCGGGTCGCGCGGTTCCGTCACCGGCAGTGGCGTGCGTGCCCGGCGCGGCCGGTCGGTGTTGCCGCCACCGTCGAGATGCGCCTGGGCAAGCGCCTCGCGCTTCGCTGGCGCTTCCTGCGTGCGCGCGTTCACCAGGATCACTTCGAGCGGCTGATTGGCCGGCTTCCAGCGCAGCGCGTCGGGAAAGCGGAACTGCAGCGACAGCAAAATCCCGTGCAGCAGTACGGACGCGCCGATCGACACCAGGAGCAGGCGCGATTGGCGGTCGAGGCCCGCCCAGAAATCAGCGGGCCGGAAGAATGCGGTGGCGAGTGCGCCCTGCAAACCGGCTCCGAGTGAAAGTCCCGCGGCTATTCTATGCTGTCAGGGCGCGCCCTGCCCTTGCGGGACGGCGGCCTGGGGAGCGTCAAGGGTTGCGGCGTAACGGCAGGCCACGCTGCGTTCGATCAGGTCGATGTCCTCGAGTTCGAGTTGCACCCGCGTCCCCGGATCGAGGACCGGCAGCGAGGGCACCCGCGTCGTCAGCGGCAGGCCTTCGAAACGCACCAGGTTTTCCCGCAGCACGGTCGCCTCCACCGTGCGCAGCTGTTCCTGCTGCAGCCAGCGCAGGCACCAGTAGGATTCCATCGTGCGCTGGTGCTCGTCGTAGCGCGCCGCGGTGAGCTCGAACGCGCGCATCGCCCCCAGCAGGCTTTCGGAGGTGCGCGCAAACGGCGGCCGCTGCCCGCTGAGCGCGGCTGCGAGCTGCCACTGGTTGACGAGGTCGACGTAGCGACGCAGCGGCGAGGTCATCCAGGCGTAGCACGCCACGCCCAGTCCGTCATGCGCCTCGGCATGCACGCTGAGGCGCACCTTGCCCGAGGATTGGACGCGGTAGATCGCAGCCACCGCGCGCTCCGCGAGCAGCTCGCCCCAGGTGCTGTTGGCGAGGATCATGAGCTCCGACACGAGCTTGTCGAGCGGCGCGCCGCGCCGGCGCAGCCCGATCGTCACGCGTTCGCCCTCGACGCGAAAAACGTAGTCGGGCACCGCGGCATTCACACTCGGCTTGCCGCGGCGCTTCTCCAGCGCGCACGCGAATCGCCACAGCCCGTGCAGTTCGTCCTCGTAGGGCAGGTCCGCCCGGCCGCCGGATTCGAACAGCTCGTTGAGCGCGTCGTACTGTGCGTGGCGCAGATTGGCGCCGATCCGCACCTGCTCGATGCGCGAGGCGTGCCCGCGCACCGTCATCTCGGCCGGCGACACGTTCAGATAGAGCGAAAGCGCGGGCTGATGGCTGCCGTGATCGAGCGAGAAACACTCGATCACATCCTGCGGCAGCATGGTGTACTTGCATCCCGGCAGGTAGGCGGTCGAGAGCCGCTCGCGCGCGATGGCGTCGATTGCGGAACCGGGTGCGAAGCCGAGCGCCGGCGCCGCGATGTGAATGCCGATGCGCCACTCGTCCTCGGCTACCCGGGTGAGGGAAAAGGCATCGTCGATCTCGGTGGTGCCCTGGTCGTCCAGACTGAACGCCTCCACCGCTGCCGCCGGCAGATGTGCCGGTGGCGCGGGCGCCGCGTGCGCCGGAAATTCGCTGCCCCTCGGAAAGAACTCATGCATGAATCGGTTGAGATGGAAGGCATGGGTGTCGGGCAAGAGGCCACAGCGCTCGAGCAGCCGCGGCCCGGTGAGCCCCGTCTCCCGGCAGGCCTGCTCGAACGCCTTGGTCTGCGGCTTGGCGCGGTCCGGCGCATAGAGCAGCTCGTCGCGCAGCGCGGCGATTTCCGCAGGGCAGGAAAACCGTGCCAACGCCGCCGTCCAGGTCGCCACCTGCTCCTGGGCGCGCTTTTTCCGCTCCAACGCCGCCAGCGCGAGCTTGAGGGTTGCTGGCGGGGCCGCCTGGTAGCGGCCGCGGCCGCGGCGGTGGAAATAGATCGGCGCCGCGTGCAGCTTGAGTAGCACCCCTGCCGCCTCCACGGGAGCAGGCTCCCGCCCCACATATTCGCGCGCCAGATCGCGAAAACCGAACTCCGTATCGCCGCAGCATTGCCAGAGAAAGTCGGTGTCCAGCGCATCGGCATAGCGCTGGGCTCCGGCGAGCAGTTCGGCGCCAGGCGGTCGCTCGAACTCGAGCAGCAGCTGCGCGGCCTTGATCTTGCTCCGTCGGCCATGCGGGCTCTCGACCTGGACCGAAGCCGGTGCCCGCGACAGCACTGCGCCCACCTTGAACTCGCCGTCTTCCTCGTACAGGACGTTCATGCGCGTGCCGTCAGGCCGGCGAACGCGAGGATGCGCGGCAGGTGTTCGCCGAAGCTCTGCAGGGTATGGTCGCCGCCGTCGCGAATGACGGTTCTCGCCCCCTCGTACTTGCGTGCGGCATAGCGCCAGTCAAGCACCTCGTCGCCGGTTTCGAGCAGCAGCAGGTAGCGCTCGGGGTCGACGCGCTCGACCGCGAGCGCGCGCCAGCCATCGAGATCGGCGCGCGTCAGCACGTAGCTGGCACCCGTGTAGAGGTTCTGCTGCGTGCCGAGATACGACTCCAGCCCGACGTAAGGCGTGATCGCGGGATTGATCAGCACCGCGCGCAGGTTGCGGCGCTCGGCGAAATGGGTGGCGTAGAAACCGCCCAGCGAGCTGCCGACGAGTGTCGGCTGGCTGCCGCAGCGACCGATGGCCGCCTCGATCACCGCAACGGTCTCGGCGGGCCGGTGCGGCAGCGCCGGGCAGTAGAAACGGTCCAGCAGGCCATGCAGTTCCAGATACGCCTGGAGCGCCTGCGCCTTACGCGATGCGGGCGCACTGTTGAATCCGTGCAGGTAAAGGATCATCGCCGGCCTATGCAAGCGCGGACCGGGGCCATCCGCTCGCCCGGACCGTGTCGCGGCGATTATGCCCCGGGCGTCGGACGCTCGCGGCGCGATAACGGAAATATCACCAGGTTGCGCAGCATGCCGCCGGCGGCGACGATGATGAGGGCCGCCGTGCCGCCGGCCATGATCCCGAGATAGACCGCGAGCCCCTTCTCGCCCGCCTTGACCACCGACGCATCGACATAGAGCACGTAGCCGATGATGCCGCCGGCAGTCACGGCCAAGGCGAGGATCGCCACGTTGAACGCGAGCAGCCTTGCTTGCGGCACCCCGGTGGGATTGGAATGAAAGAAACCCCAGACCACGAGACAGAGCAGCACAACGAAAATCAGCAGCATGAAATGCACGTCATGACCTCGATCGGACTACGCGACGAAGCGCAGAAGGCTAATGCGCGGCGCGGCGCGCGCCCTTGACCTGGATCAGCGTCCCTGGGCCAGCCGCGCCAAAAGCCGGCCGTGGATGCCGCCAAAGCTGCCATTGGACATCACGACGACCTGGTCGCCCTCGCGCGCCTCGCCGGCGATGGCGGCGATGAGTTCGTCGAGGTCGTTCGCCAGCTGCGCGCCCACGCCGGCCGCCGCGAAAACGGCTCGCGCGTCCCAATCCAACCCCGCCGTGTAGATGAAGACCCGGCCTGCCCCGGTCAGGCTTGCCGGCAGCGCATCCTTCATGACACCGCGCTTCATGGTGTTGGAGCGCGGCTCGAGCACTGCCAGGATACGGCCAGCCCCGGCACGGTGACGCAGGCCGTCGATGGTCATGCGGATGGCCGTGGGATGGTGGGCAAAATCGTCGTAGACCGCCACCCCGCGAACGACGCCCCGTAGCTGCAGACGACGCTGGACGCCGCCAAAAGTGCCGAGGGCTTCGATCGCGAGGCCTGGCTCGACGCCGGCGTGGCGAGCCGCCCCAATCGCCGAAAGCGCGTTCAGGCGATTGTGTTCCCCGGTGAGCTGCCACTGCAGCCGACCCATTTCCCGACCATGCCAGGCGATGGCAAACGATCCGTCTGACGCCGGAACCCCGGCTTCCCAACCTTGCGGAACTCCAGTTTGCTCTACGGGTGTCCAGCAACCGTTTGTAAGCACTCGCTTTAAAGCTGGGTCCTGGCCATTGACGACGATTCGGCCCGCGCGCGGAATGGTTCGTACAAAATGGTGAAATTGGCGCTCGATAGCTTCAAGATCATCGAATATGTCTGCATGATCGAACTCAAGATTGTTCAATATGGCGGTACGGGCAGGGTAGTGCAGGAACTTCGAACGCTTATCGAAGAATGCGGTGTCATATTCGTCGGCCTCGATCACGAAATGACTGGCGTCGGTCAATCGAGCGGAAGACTCGAAGTCCGCAGGTACACCACCGATCAGGAACCCCGGATTCTTGCCGTGCCTTTCGAGGATCCACGCGAGCATCGCAGAAGTCGTCGTTTTTCCATGGGTCCCGGCAACAGCGAGCACCCACTTACCAGTGAGCACGTGGTCATGGAGCCACTGCGGGCCGGAGATGAAACGATCGCCCCGGTCTAGAATCGCCTCCATCAGCGGATTGCCGCGCGTCACGACGTTGCCGATCACCCACAGATCCGGCTTGAGGCTGAGCTGGTCGGTGCCATAGCCGTCGATCAGGCCGACTCCGGTGGAGCGGAGCTGTTCGCTCATCGGCGGATAGACATTGGCATCGCAACCGGTCACGCGGTGGCCTGCGTGCCGCGCAATGACGGCCAAGCCACCCATGAAGGCCCCGCAAATTCCGAGCAGATGTAGGTGCAAGAGCGGACGCCGATCTGAAAAGCCAGCGATTCTACGCGAGGGCGGTGCGCTATGATCCGACCCCTGTCGGGGGTCGCCGAGCATGGGCCGCAACAGCAGCAGGGAAAGCATGCGCAACCGGATCGCTGCCGCCGCCGCGAGGATCATGGCCGAGGATGGTGTCGACGATTTTGCGTTGGCCAAGCGCAAGGCCGCGCGCCGCCTCGGCGCAGGCGATACCCAGGCCCTGCCGCGCAATGACGAAATCGAAGCGGAGCTGCGCGCCTACCGCGCGCTTTATCAGGCCGAGGAGCACCCGGCCCAGATCGCGGCCTTGCGGCGCGCGGCCCTGGAGGCCATGCGCGCGCTCGAGCGCTTCAATCCCTACCTCACCGGAGCGGTGCTGAAGGGCATTGCCGGGCCGCATGCCGCCGTCGAGCTGCAGCTCTTTCCCGTGAATCCCAAGGAAGTCGAGCTCTTCCTCCTCGAGCACGGAATCGTCTATTCGACCGCAGAGGCGCGGCGCTATGCGGGCGGTCGCGCCCACGCTGCCACCATCCTGACGCTCGACTGGCAAGGCACGACCCTCCGGCTTTCGGTGTTCGATCATCGCGATGAGCGCATCGTGCTCAAGACCTCGCTCGCGGGAAGGACCCTCGAGCGGGCGGGCATCCGCGAAGTGTGCGCGCTGCTGGCGGGAGAAGATGGCTTTGCGCAGACGTGAAGCGCTGGCACTGGCCGGCGTTGCGCTTGCAGCCGCGATGGCCGGGTTTGTCCTCGGCCCGCGACTGCTGCAGCGCGATTCCGGCGAGGCCGCGTCCATCGCCGCGGCCAGGTTCCAAGATCTGGCCGGCGCTACTCGCAGCCTGTCGGAGTGGAACGGCCGGATCCGACTGCTGAATTTTTGGGCGACCTGGTGTGCCCCGTGCCGCGAGGAGATCCCCATGCTCATGGAGCTGAGAGCAGAATACTCGCAATTCGGGGTCGAAGTCGTAGGTATCGCCATCGATATGGCTTCCAAAGTTTCAGATTACGTCAGAAAGATGCGGATCGATTATCCAATCCTCGTGGCTGACGCGGGGGGCCTTGACCTGATGCGCAGTCTGGGCAACACAGCCGGCGGGCTGCCGTATACGGTCTTGCTGGACCGGCAAGGAAATCCCGTCCGGCGTAAACTTGGCGCGCTTCGGCGCGATGAATTGCTTGCGATGCTGAAACCCCTGCTGGCGCGGCCGACGACCTAGCCTGGCAACAGACGCGGGGATTGGCATCGAAAAGTCGATAAAATGCAGTCTAAATCACAAGAATGGCTAGCAACTCCCTAAAACCTGAACGGTTGGTCCTGGTTCTGCATGGACCGAACCTGAACCTCTTGGGTACGCGTGAGCCCGAGATCTATGGTCGCGAAACCCTGGCCACAATCAACCGCCGCCTCGCTTCCAGTGCCCGCGCGGCCTCCGTTCGCCTGCAGGCCTATCAAAGCAATCACGAGGGCGAGCTGATCGATCGGGTGCAGCAGGCGGGACGGGAAGGCGCGGCGTTCATCATCATCAATCCGGCGGGCTACACCCATACGAGCGTCGCGTTGCGCGATGCGCTCGCGGCGGTACGGATTCCGTTCGTCGAGGTCCACCTCTCGAACATCCACGCGCGCGAACCGTTCCGCCGTCAGTCCCTGCTCGCCGAGATTGCGGTCGGTACGATTTGCGGGCTGGGGAGCCGCGGATACGACCTTGCCCTTGCCTATGCGCTGAGCAGGACCTGAGCGCGGCGCCCCCAACGGTGGCCGCGGGAGACTATCCGATGGATCTGCGCAAGCTGAAGAAATTGATCGATCTGGTGCAGGAATCCGGCATTGCCGAGCTGGAGATCACCGAGGGCGAGGAACGCGTCAAGATCGTCAAGGGGGGCGAACTGGCGCCCGCGCTTTGGGCGGCGGCGCAGGGCCCGCCGTCTGCCGCGGCGCTGGCGCCGTCGGTCGCTGCGCCCGGCACGGCGGAATCCGCACCGCAACCACTGGGCCATGTGATCAAGGCCCCGATCGTGGGGACGTTCTACCGCGCCGCCGCACCGACCGCCAACCCCTTCGTCGAAATCGGCCAGTCGGTGAAGGAGGGCCAGACGATCTGCATCATCGAGGCGATGAAATTGATGAACGAGATCGAGGCCGACGCCGCCGGCGTCATCAAGGCGATCCTGGTCGAGAACGGTCAGCCGGTGGAGTACGGCCAGCCGCTCTTTCTGCTCGGCTGACGTGTTCGAGAAAATCCTCATCGCGAATCGCGGCGAGATCGCGCTGCGCATCCAGCGCGCGTGCCGCGAGATGGGCATCCGCACGGTGGTGGTGTACTCGGTCGCCGACACCGAGGCGAAGTACGTCAAACTCGCAGACGAGTCCGTCTGCATCGGCCCGCCGGCGGCGGCACTCAGCTACCTCAACATCCCGTCGATCATCAGCGCGGCCGAGGTGACCGACGCCGAGGCGATCCACCCCGGCTACGGCTTTCTTTCGGAGAACGCCGATTTTGCCGAGAAGGTCGAGGGCTCGGGGTTCGTGTTCATCGGACCGCGCCCGGAAAACATCCGCCTCATGGGGGACAAGGTCAACGCCAAGCAGGCGATGCTCAAGGCCGGCGTGCCCTGCGTGCCGGGCTCTGAAGGCGTGCTGCCCGAGGATCCGAAGGAGATCGTGCGCATCGCACGGCGCATCGGCTACCCGGTGATCAT
>SCUH01000079.1 GCA_004298295.1 Betaproteobacteria bacterium
GCGGAAGAAGCGCTCCAGCGCCCAGTACGCGCGGCCGTGCCGGCTGCGCACCTCGAGAAAGCGCGAGCACAGCATCGGCGTCAGCGTGAGCGACACGAACAGCGACACCAGCACGCCGAAGGTCACCACCACCGCGAACGAATGCAGGAACTGGCCGAGGATGCCCGACACGAACACCACCGGGGCGAAGATCGCCACCAGCGAGAAGCTCGCCGCGATCACCGCGAAGGTGACCTCGCGGCTGCCGCTGACCGCCGCCGAGAGCGCGGTCGCGTCCTGGTCCTCCTCGCGATGCCGGTAGATGTTTTCCAGCACCACGATCGCATCGTCGACCACGACGCCGATCAGCAGCAGCAGCGCGAGCAGCGTCACCGAGTTGAAGGTGTAGCCGAAGAAGTACATCACCGCGATGGCGCCGAACAGCGACACCGGGATCGAGGTGGCGATGATCACCGTCGAGCGCAGGCTCTTCAGGAACAGCCACACCACCAGCGCCGCCAGCAGCGTTCCCTCCAGCAGGTGGCTCTTCAGGGAATCCACCATCTCGCTGATGAAGGTGGCGTCGTTCTGCACCTCGTGGATCTCGAGCCCGGGCGGCAGCTGCGGGCGGATCTCGCTGGCGAGGCGCTGCTGCACGCGCTCGATGATCTCTACGGTGTTGGTGTTCGGCACCTTGACGATGCCGACGCCGACCGTCGTCTTGCCGTTGAAGCGCGCGAGCTGGCGGAAGTCGGCCAGCCCGTCCTCGATCTCCGCGACGTCGCGCAGGCGCACTGCGGCGCCCTCGCGGTAGCCGATGATCATCGCGGCGAGATCGTCGAGCTGATGGAACTCGAGGTCGAGCTTGACCAGGTGCTCGGTCGCGCGCCCGGTGAGGAAGCCGCCCGAGAACTGCAGGTGCTCCTTGCCGAAGGCGTCGGCAATGTCCTGCGCGGCGATGCCGAACGCCGCCATGCGCGCGGGCAGCAGGTTGACGCGGATGGTGCGGTCGCGCCGGCCGCCGATGCGTACTTCGCCCACCCCGTCGATGGTCTCGAGGCGCTTCTTGATGACGTTGATCGCGTACTGATTGAGCTGCTGCTGCGTGCGATCGCCCTGCAGCGCCATCCAGTAGATCGGCGAGCTGTTGGTCTCGACTTTGGCGACCACCGGCGGGTCGGCGTCCTTCGGCAGCCGGCGCGTCACCTGGCTCACCTTCGCCTGCACCTCCTGGAACGCGGTGTCGATCGAGCGGTGCAGGTCGAAAGTGATCGCGACCGACGACGTGCCCGGCGAGGACGTCGACTGGATATGCTCAATTCCGGGCACGCTGTTGACCGCGGTCTCGATGAGGTTGGTGATCGCGGCGTCGATCACGTCCGGGTTGGCGCCGCGCTGCGTGGTGGTGACCGAGATCACCGGGTATTCGATGTACGGCAGCTTGTCGACGCCGATCCTCTGGTAGGCGATCCAGCCGAACAGGATCAGCACCGCGTTCAGCATGAACGCGAAGACGTGACGGCGGATCGAAAGCTCGGGCAGATTCATCGCGCCTGGCCTTTGCCCGCAGGCCCCTCGGGCGCGCCGGGCGCCCCGGGTTTGGGCAGCGCGACCGCCGCGCCTTCGGTCAGAAACGCAGCGCCGTCGACCACGACGACGTCGCCGGCGGCGATGCCCTTCCGGATCTCCTGGCGGCCGTCCTGCCTGAGGCCGGTTTCGACCACGCGCTGCTGGGCGCGTCCCTCTCGCACTGCGTACACCACTGTGCCCGCCGGCCGCAGCACCACGCTTTCCTCGGGCACCATCAGCGCGCCTTCACGCGTGGCGACGACGATGCGCGCATTGACGCTGCCGCCGCCGCGGAACAGGTTGCCGTCCGCTTCGAAGTTGACGATGGCCTCGAGCGCGCGATTCGCTGCGCCGACCGTCGGCTTGATCTCACTGATCTGCGCTTCCAGTGGCGGCCGCTCCGGCGCGGCGGGGGAGCCGAGCAGCACTCTGAGGCCCGGCCGCAGGCGCTGCGCAGCGCTCTCGGGCAGTGGCAGCCGCGCGCGCAGGCGCTGCACGCCCACCAGGTGAAACAGCGGATCGCCGACTTTCACGTAGTCGCCCACGGCAACAGTCTGCACCTCGACTTCGCCGTCGATGGGCGCCAGCACGCGGGTCTTGCCGACGTTGCGCCTGCCGCCCTCGGCACGGGCGCGCGCCGCGGCCATTTGTTCGCGCAGCGCGTTCCTTTGCGCGGTGGCATCGTCGACGGCGTTTTGCGAGATGAAGCCCTGCGACACCAGGCGCTGCTGGCGCTCGAGGACGCGTTCCTGCTGCGCGAGCAGATTCTGCAGCCGTGCGACCTCGGCCGCCTCGGCGCGCACCTGGATCTCGAAGTCGACGGCGTCGATCTCGGCGAGCAGGTCGCCTTTGCGGACCTTCTTGCCGGTGTAACCCAGCACGCGCGTGACCCGCCCGGCGACTTCGGCGCCGATTTTCGGGTCAAACACGTATTCCAGCGCGCCGACCACGTCCTCGTGGATCTCGAGCGTCGCCGGTTGCACGAGCGCCGTGGTGACGAGCACCGGCGGCGGCCCGGCGGGACGCTTCGCGGATTCGCTGTCCCTGCCGCATCCAGCGAGCAGCGACCCCGCCGCCAGCACCAGCGCGGCGCCAAATGCTCTCGAACGTTTCAGTTGGGAATCGACTCCAGCGCGTACAGTTGTTCCAGGGTCTCGCGCCGGCGCACCAGGTGCGCTTTGCGCCCGTCGACCAGCACTTCGGCGGCGCGCGGCCGGCTGTTGTAGTTCGAGCTCATCACCATTCCATAGGCACCGGCGCCCATCAGTGCGAGCAGGTCTCCTGCGCTCGCTGCCAGCCGCCGCTCGCGCGCGAGGAAATCGCTGCTCTCGCACACCGGGCCGACGATGTCGTAGACACGCTCGCCGGCGCCGGGTTCCGCCCGGCGCACCGGCAACACTTCGTGCCAGGCGTCGTAGAGCGCCGGCCGCAGCAGGTCGTTCATGGCGGCGTCGACGACCAGAAAGTTCTTCGCCTCTCCGGGCTTCGCGTATTCGACGCGCGTCAGCAGCAGGCCGGCGCTGCCGACGATGGCGCGCCCCGGGTCGACGATCAGGGTTTCGCGGCGCCCGCGCAGCGCCTCCAGCACCCCGGCGAGGAAATCCGCGACCGGCGGCGGCGCCTCGTTCCGGTAGCGGATACCGATCCCGCCCCCGATGTCGATGTGCTTGAGCGGCAGACCCGCCCGCGCGAGGCGATCGGCCAGGGTGACGATGCGCGCGGCGGCCTCCGCCAGCGGTGCGGGCTGCAAGATCTGTGAGCCGACGTGGCAGCCGATGCCGATGACCTCCAGGTTCGGGCGCCCGGCGGCCTCGCGATAGAGCCGCTCCGCATCGGCGAATGCGACGCCGAACTTGCTCTGCTTCAGACCGGTGGCAATGTAAGGATGGGTCTGCGGATCGACATCGGGATTGACGCGGAAAGCGATCGGGGCGCGCCGGCCGAGCTCGCCCGCGATGGCATCGACGCGTTCCATCTCGGCCGCCGACTCGAGATTGAGGCACAGCACGCCGGCCTCGAGCGCGAGGCGGATCTCGGCCGCGCTCTTGCCGACGCCGGAGAACAGGACCTTGCGCGGATCGCCGCCCGCCGCGCGCACCCGCTCCAGCTCGCCCGCGGAGACGATGTCGAAGCCGGCGCCGAGCCGCGCCAGCAGCGCGAGCACCGCGAGGTTCGAATTCGCCTTGACCGAGTACGCGAGCAACGCGTTGCGCCCCGCGAGCGCCTCGGCGAAGGCGCGGAAATTGCGCTCGATCCCGGTGCGCGAGTAGACGTAGCACGGCGTGCCGAAGCGCCGCGCGATCTCATCCAGCGGGACCGACTCTGCGCACAAGGCGCCGTCGCGATACGCGAACCCCATGAGCGCGGCCTAGGGTTTCTTTTCCGCGTCGGCCGGCTCGCCGACGGGCTGCGGATACGCAATCGGCTTGTGGGCGGCGGATGCCGGAGGCTTGACGCCCGCCGGCGGGTGGTCGCGCAAGTACAGATCGCCTCTCTGGCCGCAGCCGAGGCTCAATCCGGCCAGCAGGACGAGGAGCAGGGCGGGGCGCATGGGGACGGATAAAATATTCATGTTAGCAGGATCATCCCCCATGACGGACTCCGAATTCGAAGCCTTGGCCGACAGCGCGCTGGCTGCGCTGGAGAACGCGTTCGAAGCCAGCGCGCCCGATGCCGCGCTCGAAACCAGGGGCGCCGGCGTGCTCGAAATCGAATTCGAAAACGGCGCCAAGATCGTGATCAATCGCCACGCGGCCGCGCGGGAAATCTGGGTGGCGGCGCGTTCGGGCGGTTTTCATTTCCGTCACGACGGCGCGCTGTGGCGCGACACGCGCGATGGCACCGAGCTTTTCGCCGCGCTCTCGAAGCTCGCTTCGGCGCAGAGCGGAACGCCCATGGTGCTGCGCCGCTAGTACCCCGAGGGCACAGGGCGTATGGAGCCGCGTTCTTCCACGGGCGCGGGTGCCGTGCCCGGCAACGACGGCAGCGCGGCCTCTGGCGCGGGTCCGGATGGTAACGGCGGCAAGAACTCCCGGTAGAACCAGTCCGAGCCCGAGCGCGCGCCCTCGGGAGCCGCCGGATCCGCGTCGATGCGCACCGAGATCACGCCCGAGGGCGCGACGCGCTCGGCGTGCGGCACGCCCTTGAGCACACGGCCCATGTACTCGATCCAGATCGGCAGCGCGATCGCGCCGCCGGTCTGATTGCGTCCCAAGGTTCTGGGCTGGTCGAATCCGATCCAGGCGATCCCGACCAGGCTGGGCTGATAACCACAGAACCAGGCATCGACGAAGTCGTTCGTGGTTCCCGTCTTGCCGGCCAGATCGCGTCGCCCCAGCTTGGAGGCGCGCGCCGCGGTGCCGTAGCGGGTCACGTCCTGCATCATCGAGTCCATGATGAAGGCATTGCGTGCGTCGATCGCGCGCAAGGCCTCGTCGCCGGAGCGGGCCGGATTGGCCACGCCGAGCGGATTGCCGCGATCATCGACGATCTTCTGGATGAAATACGGTTGCACCAGGTAGCCGCCATTGGCGAACACGGCATAGGCGCGCGCCATCTGCAGCGGTGTCACGCCACCCGCGCCGAGCGCCATCGTGAGGTAAGGCGGGTGCTTGTCGCGGTCGAAGCCGAAACGGGTGACATAGTCCTGGGCGTATTTCGGCCCGATGTCCTGCAACAGCCG
>SCUH01000009.1 GCA_004298295.1 Betaproteobacteria bacterium
CACGCCCGCGCTGAAGCATTCCACCTGGTTATAGCTCTTCGCCTCGATCAGGCCGAGCTGCAGGCAGTGCGACACCATCGGCGCCATGCCGTGATAGCGCAAGCCGCCGGCATGGAACCCCGGCGGCGTAAACGTGGAACCCAAGGTGTGCATCTTGACGAGCGGCGTCAGGTGCCCGGTGTCGCCGAAATCGTAGGCGTACCTGCCGCGCGTGAGCGAAGGGCAGGCGGCGGGCTCGATGGCAACGACCCGCACTTTCTTGCCGCCGCGCAGCTGCGCACCGATGAACGGGAACGCGATGCCGGCGAAGTTCGACCCGCCGCCGGTGCAGCCGACGATGATGTCGGGGTAGTCGCCCGCCATCTCGAGCTGCTTGATCGCCTCCTGCCCGACGATGGTCTGGTGCGTGAGCACGTGGTTGAGCACCGAGCCGAGCGCGTACTTGGTGTCGTCGTGGGTGGCGGCGATTTCCACCGCCTCCGAAATCGCGATCCCCAGGCTGCCCGGGTGATCGGCGCGCTGCGCGAGGATCGCCTTGCCCGAATTGGTTTCGTTCGACGGCGAAGGGATGCACTTCGCGCCGTAGGTCTCCATCAGCGCGCGGCGATACGGCTTCTGGTTGTACGACACGCACACCATGAAAACCTTGATCTCGATGCCGAACAGCGCCCCGGCGAACGCCAGCGCGGAACCCCATTGTCCTGCGCCGGTCTCGGTGGTGATCTTCTTGATGCCGGCTTCCTTGTTGTAGAACGCCTGCGCCACCGCGGTGTTCGGCTTGTGGCTGCCCGCCGGCGAGACACCCTCGTACTTGTAATAGATCTTGGCGGGCGTCTGCAGCACCTTCTCCAGCCGCCGCGCGCGGAACAGCGGCGAAGGCCGCCACTGCCGGTAGATCTCGCGCACCGGCTCGGGGATGTCGATCTCGCGATCGCTGCTCACCTCCTGCAGGATGAGCGACATCGGGAACAGCGGCGCGAGGTCGTCCGGCCCCACCGGCTGCTTGGTGCCGGGATGCAGCACCGGAGGCGGCGGCGACGGCAGGTCCGCCGCGATGTTGTACCAGCGCTTGGGGATGTGCGATTCGTCGAGTACGTACTTCACCGTGTCGGTCATGCGGGTGTCTCCTCCGTGGTGGAACGGCATCCTAGCCTAAAGAAACAGGTTGAGCACCCCATCGAGTTGAGCGTGATCAAGGGCGTGCGTCGCATGCTCGCGCACCACCGGCTTGGCGCGATACGCCACCGACACCCCGGCGATCGCCATCATCGGGATGTCGTTGGCACCGTCGCCGATCGCCACCGCCTGGCGCGCATCGATGCCCAGGTGCGCGATCTCCTCGCGCAGTTTCTGCGCCTTGGCGCTACCGTCCACGATGCCGCCCAGCATGCGGCCGGTGAGGCGTCCGTCGCGGATCTCGAGCACGTTCGAGAGCGCGTCGTCGATGCCGAGCCGCTGCTGCAGCCAGGCCGTGAAGAAATTGAACCCCCCCGAGACGAGGAGCGTGCGGATACCCTGGTTGCGGCAGCGCAGCACGAGCGACTCGGCACCGGGCGAGAGCGCCATGCGCTCCTCGCAGATGTGCTCCAGCGCCTGCTCCTCGAGCCCTTCGAGCAGCGCCACGCGCTCGCGCAGCGATTCCGGATAATCGATCTCGCCGCGCATCGCCTTGGCGGTGATCGCCGCGATGCGGTCCTTGATGCCGAGCATGCCCCCCATCTCGTCGATGCTCTCGATCGTCACCAGCGTCGAATCCATGTCCATCGCCACGAGCCGCACGTCCTCGAGCCGGCGTTCGTCGGGCACCCAGGCGAAATCGAGCTGCCGCTGCGCGCACCAGGGCTCGACCTCCGGCACCTCCCGTGCCCCGGTGAGCCGGTAGGCGCCGGGGCCGAGCGTGACGACGTGGTTGGCCTGCACCATCGCCACCAGCTCGCCGAGCGGGTCGGGCGTGAGGCTCGCGCCCTGGATGACGAGGTTCATTCAGGCCGCCAGCTGCTGCATCAGCTCGCGCGCCGCCTGCACGCGCTCGGGCCACGACGGCAGCTTGGCCTCGAGGTGCAGCCGGTCGGGCCCGGCGAGCCGCAGGTTGCGGCGGCGCCGCACCAGGTCGACGATCCGCTGCGGCTCGAGCGGCGGATCCTTCTGGAACTGCAGCCGCAGCACCTCGTGCGTCGCGTCGATGCGCGCCACGCCGATCGGCCGGGCGAGGATGCGCAGCGCGTGGCAATCGAGCAGCGTGCGCGCGGCCTCCGGCAGC